>NZ_ATLP01000111.1:0-223986 GCF_000416215.1 Pseudomonas sp. CF161 | reverse complement strand
GCCTGACTGCCCAGGGCCTGGGGCGCGGCGGCGTGCAGTTGGCTGTCGCCGCAGCGGCCGCTGGCCTGGCCGCCATGGCGTGCCACGTCCTGCAGCGCGAAGAGGTTCATCTTGCCCAGGAACTCGGCGACGAAGCGGCTGTTGGGCCGGTCATAGATGACTTGCGGGGTATCGACCTGGGCCAGGCGGCCCTGGTTGAAAATGGCAATCCGCGTCGACAGTGCCAGGGCTTCGCCCTGGTCGTGGGTGACGAACACGAAGCTGGTGCCGACCTGGCGGTGGATGCGCTGCAACTCGGTTTGCAGCTGTTCGCGCAGGTTTTTGTCGAGGGCCGACAGGGGTTCGTCGAGCAGCAGCATGTCCGGTTCGAACACCAGGGCGCGGGCAATAGCCACCCGCTGCTGCTGGCCGCCGGAAAGCTGCGAAGGTTTTTTGTCGAGGTGGGCGCCGAGGCCGACCACTTCAATGATGTGCTTGACCCGGCGCTGGCGCTCCTCGGCCTTGACCCCGCGAATGCGCAGCGGATAGGCGACGTTGTCGGCCACGCTCATGTGCGGGAACAGCGCATAACCCTGGAACACCATGCCGTAGTTGCGCTTCTCGGCCGGACGCTGGCTGATGTCCACGCCATGCTCCAGCAGCTTGCCGGCGCTGGGGCTGAGAAAGCCGGCGAGGATCATGAGGAGGGTGGTTTTGCCCGACCCGGAAGGTCCGAGCAGGGTCAGGAATTCGCCTTGGCGAACATCCAGGTTGATCGCATCCAGGGCGGTGAATTTGCCGTAGTACTGGCTGATGCCTTGGGCGCTGAGCTGAATAGAGGGATTGCTGGACACGACGAAGTTCTCCCTTTGGCCTGGCTGGCATCTGAGGTTTTTGTTGTGGGCTCAGGCAGGCGTAGGCCCATTATTGTCAAAAGGATTGCTACATCAATGGAATATTTTTCGCCGAATTGGTGAGCAATATCGAACAAAAAAGCCGGGGCGAGGGGGCTTGTTCTGGTGTCTCGCCGCCTCTGTTCAACGCCAATAAAAGCCGTCCGATGGCCCTGGCTCGAAGGTGCTGCGGGAACCTTGAATGGCTGGCCTTATGCCCTTTGGCCGCTGGGCTTATGCACAATCGACGGCGGCCGCGAGCCCTGGCTGCTGGATTTTGTGAAGCCGTTCTCATTAGCTCGCAACTGGCTGTTTTTCCGATATTTTATTGTGTGAACAAAAAATGACCAGCGCTGAGAATGGCCTCTGAGCCAGGGTTTTACAGGTGTCGTGGATATTCCATCAACAGAGTTATCCACAGGCTGGAGGGCTCAGGCGCGCTCGGCCAGCAGCATCAGATTGCGCGGTGTCAGCGGTGCCTGGCAGAACAGGCCCAGGCGTACCTGGTAACCCTGTTGTTGCAGAAACAGTCCGCGATCCAGCACCAGCCACAGTTCCAGTGGTCGCCGAAACAGGCCGCGGAGCAATTCCAGGTTGCGCACCTGGGCCAGGCGCTGCCAGCCGGCGGCTTCCAGGGCCGGCCAGTCCGGGTTGCCGCTGATGGCCAAACCCTTGAGCGCCGCCAGGTCGCGGCAATAGTCGGTGAAGGGTTTGTCCAGCCAGCTGCTGGGCAGCGACGGGGTGGGCAGGTACTGGTCGCTGCCGCGCAGGCCGCGTTGCAGCAGGTCGAACCCCAGGCGCCGGGCCATGGAGGTATCACGTTGGCGCCGGACCCGGGCGCCGGCGGTCACGGTTTCACTCATGGGCAGGGCCAGGTCGTCGAGGGACAGGCGCAACGCCGACCCCTGGGCGCTGGTCGACAGCGGTACGTAGTGCGGGGCCTGGATACGGTTGTAGCAGCACGGGGCAATCGCCAGTTGCCGGCAACCGGCGCTGCTGGCCAGTTGCATCAGGCGCACATGCAGATCGCCGCAGGCATGCAGCGCCACCGGGGTGTGTTCGGGTTTGAGGCGCAAGGCCGCGTCGGCGGCCAATACGTCCTGCTGCACATGGCTGGCGTCCAGGTGATGGTGCTGGCTCAGTTGCCGGCCGCTGGCAACCAGCGCCGGGTCGTATTCGAGGCAGGTCAGCTGTTGCCCCGGTTGCAGCAGGCGCCGGCCCAGGTGGCCCTTGCCGGCGCACCAGTCCAGCCAGTGGCTGGGGGTGGCAGAAAATTGCAGGCGGCTGGCGAAGGCTTCCAGTTGCTGCCATTTGCGCCCGGGCACGTCCACGTTCAGGCGTTGTCGGGCCGGCGGCACTGGGTGTTCGGGCAACTCGCCGAGGTCACTCAGGGCCAGGGCCTCGCTGGCCAGGGCCGGGAAGGGCGCCGGCGCATCCAGAATCTGCAGGTGGGTATGGCTGGCCTCGGCGTCGGCCAGGGAGCGCCCGCGCAGCCAGTGTGCCAGCTCGGGATACCGGGCTTCCCAAGGCAGGTGCAGGTGGGTGAACGGACGGGGACGCCACAGCGCCTGGTGCGCCAGCAGAAAACGCTCCAGGGCCTGGAAGCGGGTGTGCAGTTCGGGGCCGTGGAGGGCGGTGGGCATGGGCGGCTCGGCGAAGTGGGGCAGGCTATGCGCTCGCTCTGCCGATAGCGATCAGCAGAGCGGGTAGCGCTTCAGCGACCCTGGCAGGCGTCGACCCGCAGCCAGCGTTCCAGTTGGCGGAAGGCCTGGACCAGCATGAACGACATCAACAGGTAGAACACCCCGGCGGTGAAGAACATATCCACCGTCAGGTAGTTGCGGGCAATGATGGTGCGCGCCATGCCGGTCAGTTCCAGCAGGGTCACGGTGCTGGCCAGGGAACTGGCCTTGAGCATCAGGATCACTTCGTTGCTGTAGGCCGGCAGGCCGATGCGCGCGGCACGGGGCAGGATGATGTAGAACAGCGCCTTGGGCTTGGACATGCCCAGGGCCCGCGCAGCTTCGATCTCGCCGGGCGGAATGGCCTGGATTGCGCCGCGCAGGATCTCGGCAATATAGGCCGCAGTGTGCAGGGTCATGGTGGCGGTGGCACACCAGAACGGGTCACGCAGGTACGGCCACATGAAGCTGTCGCGCACCGCATCGAACTGCGCCAGGCCGTAATACACCAGAAACAGCTGCACCAGCAGCGGCGTGCCGCGAAAGAAGAAGATGTAGGCGTAGGGCAGGGCGCGCACGTACCACAGCTTGGACGAGCGGGCGATGCCCAGGGGGATGGCCAGCAGCAGGCCGAGAATCACGGCGATGCCCACCAGCTCCAGGGTCAGCGTCGCGCCCTGGATGAACTTCGGCAGCCATTTGTAGATGACTTCCCATTCCATTACGTCGTCCTCACAAAGCCGCGGGCGGCGCGTTTTTCCAGGAAGTGCATGCCGGTCATGGCCAGCACGGTCAGGCCCAGGTACATGAAGGCCGCGACCATGAAGAAGGTGAACGGGTGCTTGGCGAAGGTCACGGCGTTTTGCGCGTGGCGCATGATTTCTTCAAGGCCGATCACCGACACCAGCGCGGTGTCCTTCATCAGGATCATGAACAGGTTGCCCAGGCCCGGCAGGGCGATACGCCACATCTGCGGCAGGATCAGGCGGCTGAAAATCCGAAACTTGGACAGGCCCAGCGCGGTGCCCGCCTCGCGGTGGCCCTTGGGGATGGCCAGGATCGCGCCGCGGAACACTTCCGTGGCATAGGCACCAAAGCACAGGCCGAGGGCGATGACCCCGGCGAGAAACGGGCTGAGGGCCAGATCGGGGTTGCCGAAATACTCTCCCAGCGCGCTCATCATATTCACCGTGCCGTAGTACATCAGCAGCACCCACAGCAGTTCCGGGACGCCACGCACGATGGTCGAATAGGTTTCGCCAAGCCAGCGCAGCGGCTTGTACGGGGAAGTCTTGGCCAAGGCGCCGAGCAGACCGAGGACCAGCCCCAGGCACAACGCCGAGAGGGCCAGCTTGACGGTCATCAGCGCGCCGGCGGCGAGCGCCGGGCCGAATCCGTAGAGATCGATATTCATGGGTTCTGGATGGCTTTGCTAAGGACCGGCGCCCAGGGGGCGAGCGCCGGTCAGGCAAGTCAGTATCAATAGATGCTGAACGGGAAGTACTTGTCGTTGATCTTCTTGTACGTGCCGTCGGCCACGATTTCTTTCAGGGCGGCGTTCAGCTTCTCGCGCAGTGGATCTTTCTTGCGCACGGCAATCCCGATCTTGTCGCTTTCTTCAACCGGGTCGCCCTTGAACTCGTAAGGCTTGCCGGCATCGCTCTTGAGCCACTCGTAGTTGACGTACTTGTCGGCCAGGATCGCGTCCAGGCGGCCGGAGGTCAGGTCCAGGTAAGCGTTTTCCTGGGTGTCATAGAGCTTGATGGTGATGTCGTCGCCCAGGTTGTCTTCCAGCCAGGTGCCGGCCAGGGTCGCCCGTTGTGCGCCGATGATCTTGCCCTTGAGCGAGGCCTTGTCGGTCTTGAACTCGGTTTTGGCTTTAGGGGCGATGAACTGCAGTTTGTTGGAGTAGTACGGGTCGGTGAAATCCACCGCCTGCTTGCGCTCGTCGGTGATCGACAGCGAGGAGATCAGGAAGTCGAACTTCTTGGCGTTCAGGGCCGGGATGATGCCGTCCCAGTCGGAGGTGACCACGGTGCACTCGACTTTCATCTTGGCGCACAGGGCGTCGCCGATGTCTTTGTCGAAGCCGACGACCTGGCCGCTCGCATCTTTATTGTTGAACGGCGGGTAGGCGGCTTCGATCCCCATTTTCAGGGTCTCGGCGGCAGCCGTGGCGCTGAAGGCCAGGGTGACGGCAGCGGCCAGGAGGATTTTTTTATAGCTCTGCATGCGTGTAGCTCCGTTAGCGGTTGCTGGACATGAATTGTTTGCAGCGCGCCGAAAGCGGGTTATCGAAGACCTGCTGTGGCGATCCTTGCTCTTCTACCAGACCCTGGTGCAGGAATACCACTTCACTGGAAACCTGGCGGGCAAAGCCCATCTCATGGGTCACCAGCAGCATGGTACGGCCCTCTTCGGCCAGGGCGCGGATCACCGCCAGCACTTCCTGGACCATTTCCGGGTCCAGGGCCGAGGTCGGTTCATCGAACAGAATGACCTTGGGCGCCATGGCCAGGGTGCGGGCAATGGCCGCGCGTTGCTGCTGGCCACCGGAGAGCTGGGACGGGTAGGCGTGGCGCTTGTCGCCGATGCCGACCTTGGCCAGCAGCGCCTCGGCCACTTCGATGGCCTCGGCCTTGCTTTGGCCGAGGACCCGGCGCGGGGCCTCGATAATGTTGTCGAGCACGCTCATGTGCGGCCAGAGGTTGAAGTTCTGGAACACAAAACCGATTTCGCTGCGCAGGCGGTTGATCTGCTTGCCGTCGGCGGCAACCAGTTCGCCATTTTTGGCGGGCTTGAGCTTGAGTTCTTCACCGGCGACCAGGATCTGGCCCTGGTGCGGGTTTTCCAGCAGGTTGATGCAGCGCAGGAAGGTGGACTTGCCAGAACCGGAGGAGCCCAGGATCGAGATCACGTCGCCGTCGCGTGCGGTCAGCGAGACGCCCTTGAGCACCTCCAGCGAGCCGTAGCGTTTATGCAAGTTGCGGATTTCAAGCGCGGGCGTGGCCTCAGCCATGTGCGGTCCTCATTGGGTTCATTGCGCTCCTGCTGTTGGCCGCCTTCCTGGCGAGGCGCCAAGCTAGCATAGGGTTTCAATCACAGCCAACAGCGCCACGGCGGGTAAACAGACGGTGTGCGGCAGGTTGTCGCATCAGCACAGCAGACTGTCGCGCCATCAACAACCGAACGCCTGTTTGAACCCGGTTCGTGGTGGGCGTCGCGTAAAAAAAGGCGCGATGGTGCCAGCTTTGGCCGGGTGTTGGAAGCGTCAAGGGGCCAAAGGTCATGGATCCGCACCTTAATTGGGCGCAACGCCGTTTGGGGGTGTGTTTCTGGTGCAGTGTTTCGTCCTACAAAGTGAGTCTCTCGGTAACGCTGTGGCTAATTGCTATCAACTTCAATGACTTGCGCTGACCCGCCGGTCGGCTTGCAGCCCGCGCCATTCGGGATCCTGTAACATTTTGGCGCAATTCTTGCGTAAGAAATAAACAACGCCCTGTTGGATTCTTTTTACGAGAAGGAATGCAGACCGGGCGCAGTGAATCTATTTTCGTTGCAAAGGTGCTTTAAATGAGCGGTACGCAACTCTCCAATGACCTCGAACAGGGGCTCAAACCGCGGCATGTCACCATGCTGTCGATCGCTGGCGTCATCGGCGCCGGGCTGTTTGTCGGCTCCGGCCATGCCATCGCCGAAGCCGGCCCCGCCGTGCTCCTGGCCTATGCCGCCGCCGGTACCCTGGTGGTGCTGGTCATGCGCATGCTGGCCGAGATGGCCGTGGCCTCACCGGATACCGGTTCCTTTTCGACCTATGCCGACCGCGCCATCGGGCACTGGGCCGGTTTCACCATCGGCTGGTTGTACTGGTGGTTCTGGGTGTTGGTGATTCCGCTGGAAGCCAACGCCGCGGCGACCATCCTCCATGCCTGGTTCCCCGACATCGCGATCTGGGTCTTTACCCTGGTCATCACCCTGTTGCTGACCGCAACCAACCTGTTCAGCGTGAAGAACTACGGCGAGTTCGAGTTCTGGTTCGCCCTGATCAAGGTTGTGGCCATCATCGGCTTCGTGATCCTGGGCCTGCTGGCGATCTTCGGCTGGCTGCCGGGCAGCCAGGTCAGTGGCGTGTCGCACCTGTTCGACACCCAGGGCTTCCTGCCCAACGGCATGGGCGCGGTGTTGGCGGCAATGCTGACCACCATGTTCTCCTTCATGGGCACCGAGATCGTCACCATCGCGGCCGCCGAGTCGAAGAACCCGGGGCAGCAGATCTCCAAGGCCACCAACTCGGTGATCTGGCGGATCGGCCTGTTCTACCTGGTGTCGATCTTTATCGTCGTGGCCCTGGTGCCGTGGAACGATCCGGCTCTGGCCAAAGTGGGTTCCTACCAGACCGTGCTCGACCGCATGGGCATCCCCAACGCCAAGCTGATCGTCGACCTGGTGGTCCTGGTCGCGGTAACCAGCTGCCTGAACTCGGCGCTCTACACCGCTTCGCGCATGCTCTTCTCCCTGGGCAAGCGTGGCGATGCTCCGGCCGTGGCCAAGCGCACCAATAAAAGCGGCACCCCGTACTGGGCTGTGCTGCTGTCGACGGCAGCGGCGTTCCTCGCGGTATTTGCCAACTACGTGGCTCCGGCGGCGGTGTTCGACTTCCTGCTGGCCAGCTCCGGCGCCATCGCCCTGCTGGTGTACCTGGTGATTGCCGTGTCGCAACTGCGCATGCGCCAGAAACGCATGGCGGCGGGCGAGAAAATCGCCTTCCGCATGTGGCTGTTCCCGGGCCTGACCTATGCGGTGATCGTGTTCATCATCGGTGTCCTGGCGATCATGCTGTTCCAGGAAGAGCACCGGGTGGAGATCCTCGCCACCGGCCTGCTGAGCATTATTGTGATTGCCGCCGGCCTGCTGGTGGCGCGTCGACGCAAGCTCGCCCGGGTGGGCGCACCGGTGCTCAATTGAGGGCGTGAGCCAGCGTTGAGTGCCATAAAGGCCGCGGTCAGCCCTGACCGCGGCCTTTTTTGTTGCTGTTTGTGAGGTGTAACACGAGGTTTCATGGACAGCATGATGTTGAAATAGTAGCCTTCGCCCCCTCAGATAAAGGCTCGCACGCTCCCGCGTGAGAGAAGCTATGGATTAGCGTTGCAGTGACCAGGGATGGAACGTTTATCGAGCGTCCAGCGCCGTACCCCTCCCTGTTTCGCTAAGCCTGCTTGAAACACCCCTTGCCGACGTCGTGCAGTCAATAGCCGTCGAGCTCAATAAGCTCGCGCTCGATCCCGCCTTGCTGCTGTGTGTGGACGCTGTGTGACCTGGCCTGGTTGGCGTATCTGGCCCTTGATAGCAGGGCTTGGCATTCAGAGCTTTATGGAGATAGCCCGGCCATTTAGATCTCACATTGGGGCAACAAGGAGACGCGCATGGCGTTCACAAAGATCATCTTCAAAAACCCTAATACCGGGGCGATCAAGGAAGCGCCAGTTGGCTTTTCCTGGACTGTTTTCTTCTTCGGTTTCATCCCGGCACTGTTCCGCGCCGACTGGAAATGGGCAGCCATCATGTTCCTGCTGGCCATGTTCACGTTCGGCCTGAGCAACCTGGTGTTCATGTTCATCTACAACAAGCTGTACCTCAAAGACCTGATCGGCTCCGGCTTCAAGGCCCAGTCCATCGCCAGCGGCGACCTGAGCTACGCCAGCGCCAACATCGGTATGGAAATCCCGAAGCTGGAAGCGGCATAAGCCACGGGCTTTTAGCCAGACAAAAAAAACGGGCGCCTCCAATCATGGAAGCGCCCGTTTTTTTTTGGCCTCAGACCGGCTACTTGGCGGCGTCCAGCAGAGCCTGGGAAGCGGCCACGTAGTCGGCCTGGAAGGCCGGTGACTCGATCCAGGCCAGGGCGGCGGCCTCATCGGCTTCGGTGGACCACTGGCGGTACTCGATCAGCGCCGCAAGGATGAAATCGGTGGCGCCGTCTTCGCCTTCCTGCTCGAACACCAGTTCCAGCAGCGGGTCCTGCAAAAAGGCGCTGCACAGGGCCAGTTGGCTGGTCTGCTCGGCGTCGCGCATTTTCTTGAACAGTTCGGTCAGGTCCACCGATTCGAAGTCCAGGCGGTCATCGTTGGGGTCCAGTTCCACTGCGCTGCTGGCGCCGGCGCGCTGGCTGCGGTTCTGCTTGGCCTTGGCTTTGGCCCGGGTGGCACGTTTGTGTTGTTTGTTTGCAGATGCCATGGGCTTCTTACCTGGTGACAAAAGGGGGGAGCGGCGGCTGGAGCCGACAATCAGGCGACACAGGATGCCAGTAAATCAGTGGGCCGGCACCCTTGTCGCCGGGCCCGGGTCAATCAAGCCAGCGCCCCGGCGCGTCGGCGGGCAGCTCGGCGTGCTGCAACCAGGCCAGGGCCAGCGGCCACAACCGGGCCTGGTAGTGGCTGCGAAAAAACGCGAAATGCCCGACCTGCTGTTCGCCGATGTCTTCGGGGGTGAGGCGCCGATGGTGACAATCGCCAGCCTCGAAATACGCCAGCAAGCGCTCGATGGCCGGCACCGTGCCGTAGGGGTCATCGCTGATGCTGATGGCCAGGATCTGGGCCGTGACCCGCGCGAACGGCAACCCGCCCGCCGTCTCCAGCAGTGCCCGCCCGCTGGGCCGACCCTGGTAGCGAGCGCTGGGGGTGGCCCAGTCGCGCACCACGCCGGAGGGCGTGTCTTCCAGCCAACCCAGGCGCTTGCCGGGGAAGTAACCGCAGACGGCGGTGAGCAGCGGCATCGCCAGGTGCCATTTGAGCAGCATGCGCCAGCGGGTCGCGGCGGCGTAATCGCGCCAGTAGGCGAACTGCGCGCCAACCGTCACCACGCGCCGGATCAGCGCGCTCGACGCCGCCAGCCCCACCGCGCAGCCGCCGAAGCTGTGGCCGACCACATCGATCGGCTGCCCGGAGAATTCACGCTGCGCACGTTGCAGCATGGCCTCGAAATCCAGCGCGCCCCAATCCGACCACGACGCCTTGAACCCGCGCAACGAGGCCGGTCGCGACTCGCCGATGCCCCGGTAGTCGTAGACGATCACCTCCAGGCCGTGGGCGAACAGGTAATCGGCGAAGCGAAAGTAATGCCGGCAACGCACCGAGGTCGCGGCGTTGATGATCACCACCGGGCGCTGCGGCTCGTGGCGCGCATGGCGCCAGGTAAAGCCACCGAGGCGCACGCCGTCTGCGGCCCGTTCGTGGAAGGCTTCGCCACCGGGGCTGGCGGCCTGGCGGGCGACGGGCTCGGGCAAGGGGGACTGCACGGTCATGGCAGGTGTTCCTGGTTGGGGCTGGGTCCGCTGCGGGCCGTCGAAGGGACGGGTGGCAGCGCTCGGCTCTTTTTAGCGAACCCATTAATAACCGGGCTGCCCTGGGTCGGGCAACTTTACTCGCCCCCGGCCGATCACGATAATCGGCGCCTCTGTCACCTCGGAACGCCGCACATGGAATTGCTGGAAAGGGATCTTGCCGATTGGGAACCACTGGAGCTTGAGTGGCATCAGGGCTTTGCATTTCTGCAGGGCGAGCTGCTGGGCGATGCCCAGGTGCGTGACACCTACATTCTGATCAGCCCCCAGGGCAAGGCGCCTCAGACGCTGGTCGAAGAAGCCATCGCCCAACATTGTTGGCCGACGCCGCTGATCCCCGGGCAGCCGGTCTGGCGCCATCGCCGCCAGCCCCATTTGCTGGCCGATGCACGCTGCGTTTTCTACCGATTGCCGCACTACGACGGGCGCCACGGTTATCAGGTGTTGCAGGCCTTGCCGTTCCAGTTCCGCGAGTCGCTGCACAGCCTGGGTAATGGCTATTGGCGCGACCGTCTGACCCTCTACTACTTTCACCACTACACCGTGCATGCGGTGCAGGGCGTGCGGCATGCCGAGTTTGCCCTGCTGGAGCAGGACCTGCCTGAAGGTGCCGTGGCGTCGCCGCTGTACAGCGATGGGGTCAACCTCTTCCTCCATGGCAGTCGTGTAGCCAGTGCTGGCGATCAGGTACGAGCGACCAACAGCGCGGGCTATCGGCTGATCAATGGCCAGGTCTGCCGTGGTTTCAAGCCCTTGCACCAGAAGGACGGCAGCCTGTTGCCGATTGCCAATCCGGAGGGTTTCCATCGGGTCAATGGCCGCTGGTTCAGCGATGGCCAGTCGATCATCGTCCAGGCGCAGCAAGGGTCGAGTGCGAGCTACGAATACTTCTACAGCATCGATGACGTCGACCTCGAAAGCTTCACCGTGCTCAACGAGCGCTACGCCAAGGACGCCCGGCGCGCCTATTACATCACCGGCAGAACCATCCGCAACGTCGGCGAGTTCCGCCTGGTGAAGGAGCAGTACCCGCAGTTCGACGCCGGCGGGCGAGTGGTGGCGAGCACGGAAAGCGACGACCGCTATTTTGCCGTGGACGAGCAACACGTCTACGCCGCGGGTACCCGATTGCGCGGCGCTCACGGCCCGAGTTTTCGCTCCCTGGGCTTCAACCATTACTGCGATCAGCAGCGCGCCTATCTGGGCAAGCAGCCGCTGGAGCTGGAAGTGGAAAGCCTGGTGGTGGCCAAGCTGTACCGCGGCGAGGACGAATACGCACCGGTGCTGGTGGGCGACCGGCATGGCCCGCTGAACGCTGGCGGGGTGCTTAATAACGCGATGTTCGAACAGTGGGCGCCGTACTTTGCCGCGCACCCCGAGCGACAGGATTACTGGTGGCACCGCATGCAGGCGCAACGTGAGCAGCCTGAAGCCGAGGAGGACCCGGCCAGCCTGCGGGATATCGGCCAGGGCTTCAGCCTGGGGCGCAGTGTCTACTTCCAGGGGAATAAGATCGAAGGCCTGGACGCGGCCAGTTTCAGGTTGCTCAACGAAAGCCTGTGCGGCGATGCCAATGGCCTGTACCTCCTCGACTACCAGGCAAACGACAACATGGGCGCCGAGCGTTTTTCGACCCAGCCGGTAGAGCATTTCCGCTTCCTGGATGAGGTGTACATCACCGATGGCAAGGCCGTGTTCAAGCACTGGATTCACTACCACCTGCCGGAACTGCTGCGCAAAGCCGATCTCGCCACCTTCGAAACCTTCGGCCACGGCTGGGCCAGGGACGCGTCGGCGGTGTACTGCTACGGCGAAATAAAAAAACACCTCAACCCGGCGACCACGCGCTTTTTGGGCAGCTATGCCTTCAGCCCCGAACTGATGTCGTGGGCCGGCAAACCGCTGGATGTGGAATTCACCATGGACGAAGTGTCGGTGCCGCACCCGGAGTTTCTGCAACTGGGGACCCGCAAACTGTTCTGCGGCCGCCGCCCGCAGAGCGCCAAGCGTATCGACCTGCCGACCCTGGAGTTTCTCGACGGCAAATTCGCCCGGGACAAACGAACCTTCTATCGCTACGAGCGTGACCTGGGCCTGACCGAAACCAGCGAAGACGAGTACCGACAAGCCTTGGCCAAGGCCGGCGAAACGTCGAACTAATCACTCACCAAAGGACTGCACACATGGACGCGACAACAACGCTGCAACCCCAGGAATGTCAGGGCATGGACGATATCCGCCGGGAAATCGACCGCCTGGATCAGAGTGTCATCCAACTGCTGGGCCAACGTTTCCAGTACGTCCTTGCGGCCTCTAAGTTCAAGACCTCGGCCACCTCGGTGCGCGCTCCGGAACGCTTCAAGGCCATGCTCGCCACCCGCCGCGAATGGGCCCAGGCCGAGGGCCTGAGCCCGGACGCCATCGAGAAAATGTACAGCGACCTGGTCACCCATTTTATCGAGCAAGAGTTGCAGCATTGGCAGGCGGCGCAGCCTGCGGTTTGAGTCGATCAGCTTAGGCACACGCTAAGGTTAAAAGCCCACCGCCCCGCTCCCCGTTTG
Source organism: Pseudomonas sp. CF161 (assembly GCF_000416215.1). Lineage (NCBI taxonomy): Bacteria > Pseudomonadati > Pseudomonadota > Gammaproteobacteria > Pseudomonadales > Pseudomonadaceae > Pseudomonas > Pseudomonas sp. CF161. The sequence continues at coordinate 211,532 of NZ_ATLP01000111.1, read as the reverse complement.
TTGTCTGCGAGCCCTTCAGGGGCTCGACAGAGCACGCAATAGGGGGGCTGGGTCGGTGGGCTTTTGCGTTCCCTAAGCAGGCTTTCAGAAGTCTGCAATAAATTAAGAATGGTCTTATGTGCACGTGCGGAGCATGGGCCTAGCATCCTCACGCCTCAAAGAACGCTTGCATGCGCCGCCGGTCGGGAGTCATGCAGCGGTTAATTGACGCCAGAATGATGGCCACTTAACATCATCGCGCTTTCTGCATGGACTGCAGTGCCTTATCAAAGGATTGAACATGTACGGACCCTCCCTCGCGAACCGCTTGCGCGTCGTGTTTGTGTGCCTGCTCTGGTTTTCTGCTGTACCGGATGCGACCTTGGCCGCGACCAATCCGGGCGATCAGGAGCTGATTCGCGACCGCCAGAACCGCCTGCTCGAAGAGCAGCAGCGGCGCCTTGAGGAACTCAGGGAGCTGCCGGGTAAAACGCCAACGCCCGATGCGCCCGAGGTCGCTGGCGACACTCGTTGTTTTGCCATTCGCCAGGTCGATTTGCAGGGTGCCGAGCAGTTGTCCGCCGCGCAGCAGGCGCGCTTGCTGGCACCCTATAACGGCCAGTGCCTGGGCATGGCGCAGCTCAACCAGTTGCTTCAGGTCATCACCGATCACTACCTCCAACAGGGCTTTGTGACCAGTCGTGCCTACCTGCCGCAGCAGCATCTGGGCAGCGGAATTTTGCGGGTGCAGGTGGTGGAAGGCCGCCTGGAACAGGTGAACCTGGCCCCGGGCAGCCAGCTGTCCCAACGGGAAATAGCCATGGCCTTTCCCGGGCATGAAGGCCAGCTCCTGAATCTGCGGCAGGTCGAACAATTGCTCGACCAACTCAACCGGCTGCCTTCCAACCGCGCCACCATGGAGCTGATGCCTGGCGAGGCGGTGGGTGGCAGCCAGGTGTTGCTGAGCAACCAGCCGCAACAGCCTTGGCGTGCCGCGTTGGCCCGGCATAACAACGGCCAGAAAAGCACCGGTGAACAACAGTGGAACCTTGGGTTGGGCTGGGACAGCCCGCTCGGGCTCGCGGACCAGTTGAACCTGCGGCGCAGCGAGGATGCCGTCAGCGATCACCAGCGCCGTTCCGCCAGCAACTTTCTCAATTACAACCTGCCCTGGGGTTGGTGGAACTTCAGCTACAGCTACAGCGACAGTGAATACCGTACCCGTGGCCAAGGTGCCGGTTTCGATTTCAAGTACAGCGGTGAAAGCCAGACCCATCAAGGACTCGTCGAGCGCGTGATTCACCGTGACGCCCAAGGCAAGACGGCTTTGAGCGCCGGCCTCAGTCATCTGCGAACGGTCAGCTATATCGAAGACAGCCCGCTGCGCAACGGCACCCAGCGCATCACCGAAGCCCAGTTCGGCTTTAGCCATGGTCGGGTGTTGGGCAGCGCCTTCGGCAACCTGGAATTGGGCATGCAGCAAGGCCTCGGCGCCCTGGATGCGATGTCCGACAAGCACGCCGCAAGCACCACGCCAACCGCCCGCTACCGCAAATACACGGCGACCTTGAGTTACCTGCAACCGTTCAAGTTGTGGGGTGAGGACTGGGCGTTCAGCAGCCTGGCCACCGGCCAGCGCAGTGAAGACCTGCTCTACAACAGCCAGCGCATCAGCCTCACTGGGCAGTCGGCGGTGCGCGGCTACAAGGAGCAATTTCTCTCGGGCGACAGTGGTGGCTACTGGCGCAACGACCTGCGTTGGACCCGCCAGGTCGATAGCACCTGGCTGCGACCGTGGCTTCAGCAGTACGGGCTCGGTGTGGCCTACGACCAGGGCGTTGTTCGCCACGACGCCCACAGTGCCGGGCAAAACGGCCGGGTGTCGAGCAATGCCCTGGAGCTCTTTGGCCGGGGTCCGCACATGGGCGCGAGCCTGACGTTTGCCCACTCGCTCAAGCGCCCCATGGCGCTCAGCGAAAGCGAGGCGCCGATCTACTTTCGGCTTGAGTTTTTTCTTTGAATGATGCGCCAAGGATTACGTGATATGGACGTTACGCAACAGGCCACCGCGACCCGACTGCACACTCTCGAGGGTTTTCGAGGCTTGGCCAGGCGCGGCCTGGCGCTGATTCTGGCCAACGCGATGGTCTGGCAACCTTTGCTGGTCCAGGCCGAGGGCATTGCCATCAATGGCGGCGGTGGCAGCCTCGGTGCGGCGGCCAACGGCGTCCCGGTCGTCAACATTGCCAAGCCCAACAGCAATGGCCTGTCGCATAACACGTTCGAGCACTACAACGTCGGTAGCCAGGGCCTGATCCTCAACAACGCGATCGACCGGACCCAGAGCACCCAGTTGGGCGGAATCATCCTCGGCAACAGCCACCTTCAAGGTCAATCCGCGACCACCATCCTCAACGAGGTCACCAGCAACAACCGCACGCAGCTCAAGGGCTACACCGAAGTGGCCGGGCAGGCCGCACGGGTGATCATCGCCAACCCTTACGGCATTACGTGCGACGGTTGCGGCTTCATCAACACCCCCCAGGCCACACTGACCACGGGCAAGCCGGTCGTCGACCAGGGCCGCCTGGACCGTTTCACGGTCGATGGCGGGGATATCGCCATCGAGGGTGCCGGCGCCAATACCAGCAACCTCAACCAGTTCGACCTGATCACGCGTTCGGCCAAGATCAACGCCAAGCTCCATGCAAAAAAACTCAATGTCATCGCCGGGCGCAACGAGGTGGACGCCAGCAGCCTGGCCGTCACGGCCCTGGCGCCAGGCGGCTCCCCGGCGCCGCAGTTGGCTATCGACAGCAGTGCCTTGGGCGGTATGTACGCCGGGGCGATCAAGCTGGTGGGCACCGAGCAAGGAGTAGGCGTCAAACTCTCGGGGGAAATGGCCGCCAGCGCCGGTGATATCCACATCGATGTTGACGGTCGCCTGACCATGGCCACCGCTGCCGCCACGGCAGCCCTGAACATCAAGGCCCAGAGCCTGCGGGCCGAGGATGCGCTGTACGCCGGCGGTGACCTGGATATCCAGGCCCGCGACGAGCTGTTCAGCGACAAGAGCATCGCCGCTGGCGGCAAGGTGATCTTGGCCAGCAACGGCCAGTTGACCAGCCTCGGTGCCATCGAGGCTGGGGTCAACGCCGACAACAGCCGCAATCCGCGGGGCGATGTGCAGATCGCCGCGCAGAACCTGCGCAACGCCGGGCAGGTCATCGCCACGCGCCAGCTCGATATCAGCACCGAGCAGACGCTGGACAACCGCGACGGCAAGCTGATCGGTGCCCAGGTCCAGCTCAGTGCCAACCGGCTCGACAACCGCAATGGCCTGATCGGCGCCAGTACCGGCGAGACCAAGGTGAGCGCCGGCGAGCAACTGGACAACCGTGGCGGCACGCTGCAAGCCGAGAGCAAGCTGCGCCTGGACGGTGGGGCCATGCTCAACCGCAACGGCGTAATGCTCGGCAAGCAGGTCACCCTGGACGCCAAGAGTCTGGACAACAGTGAGCAGGGCCACATCGTGGCCGAGGCCGGTCGCCTGAGTGCGACGGTGGAGCAGGCGCTCGACAATCAACAGGGGCGCCTGCAAGCCTCGGCCGGGGACATGGAGCTCTCGGCGGCCAGCCTCGACAACCGTGGTGGCGTGATGGTTGGCGAGCACGTCCAGGTCACCGCCACCCAGGGCGGCCTGGACAACCAGGGCGGTCAAGTGCTCGGCAGCGGCCTGCAGATCCAGGCCGAGACCGCGATTGATAACCGCGCCGGCGGCCAACTGCTGGCGGGCAGCAACGGCTTGAAACTGGGCAGTGCGTACTTGCACAACCAGCAGGGCCAGGTCATCGCCGGAGGCAGTCATGCGCAGCTCGAGCTGGAGCACCTGGACAATCAGCAGGGCAGTATCAGCGCCAGCAGCCTGAGCCTGACCGCCGACGAAGCCGACAACCGCGCAGGCCACATCGCCAGCCTGGACGGCCATTTGCAACTGAGCGTGGCCCGACTGAACAACCAGGGCGGATTGATCGAGGCGAGCCAGCACTTGCTGATCCAGGGGCAGCGTCTGGACAACAGTGCCGGCGGCCGGCTGATTGCCTACCTGGGTGAGCTGAGTCGTATCCAGCTCGGCGGCGAGCTGGACAATCGCAGGGGGCGCATCGCTATTGGCAGCCGCGACTTTGGCCTGCAAGCCGGGACCCTGCACAACGTTGGCGGGCAGATCGAACACGCGGGCAGCGGCTCGTTCAACCTGAGTTCGGCCAGCCTGCTCGGTGCCCAGGGCCGGGTGATCGGCCAGGGCAGTGGCGCCTGGAATATCACCCAGGTCGATGGCGCCGGTGTCTGGCACCTCAACGGCGCACTGGATGTCAGTGGCCTGAACAGCATCTCCCTGATGGCCGGCGACCGTATCGCCAGTGCCGGCAACCTCAGCCTGGCAGCCGTCAGCCTGAACAACGCCGGCGAGCTGCTGAGCGATGGCGACCTGGTCCTGACGTTGTCCGGTGACCTTAACAACCAGGGCTTGATCTCGACCCAGAAAGCGCTGCGTATCGACGCCGCCAACCTGACCCAGGAGGACGGGCGCATCGCCAGTGCCGCCGAGGCCGAGGTCAACCTGACCGGGCTGCTCGACAACCTGGGGCGCCTGACCGCTGGCACTCAACTCAATGTGCGCGCCGAGGCCATCGACAACCGCGGCACCTTGGGCGCGCAACAGTTCCTTGGCCTTACCGCCATCCAGGGCATCAGCAACCAGTCCGGCAGCTTGATCTTCAGCGGCGCCGATATGCAATTGCGCGCCGACAGCCTGCTCAATCGCTACGCCGATCTCTACAGCAAAGGCAACCTGAGCTTCGCTGCGGTCGACGGCGGCCTTGCCCGTGAAATGCGCAACCTGTCCGGCAGCATCGAAAGCGAAGGCGACCTGCAACTCAAGGTCGGTGAACTGGAGAACGCCAAGGCCGACTTCGAAGCCGGCGAAAGCGTGGCCAACCGCAACATTCTGATCAACTGCATCGACTGCCGAGGCGATCGCCACTCCGGCTACTACATCGTGCGCACCACCTACGAGGGCAACGTTCTCAAGGACTCGCCGGCTGCGCGCCTGCTGGCCAATCGCGACCTGTTGCTGGAGGCCGTGACCGTCACCAATGGCCAGAGCCTGCTGGCGGCCAACCGTAACCTCAGCGTCACGGCGGCCAACTTCTACAACCGGGGGCTGACCCTCGACAACCGCGTCGAGACCGTCAATTACTTCCTCAGCGGCGTGAGCCAAAGCGCCTACCGCGTGACCGAAGCGGCGACCAATGCCTGGAACGCCTGGAACGCCGGTCTGGCTCCCGAAGACCAGGCGCCGATCCCCGTCGCCATCACCCAATATGGGGTTCACAGCAGCAACAGCACCCTCACCCCCGGGACCAACACCCTTGAAAGTGGCACCGTACAAGCCGGCGCGACCCTGAGCCTGAACATCAGCGGTGAACTGGTCAACGGAACCCTCAGCCCCCAGGGCGACGCTCAACTCAGTGGCACCACCCTGGACAGCCAGGCCTATGGCGCTGGTGGCCAGGAGGTGATTCTCGGCACCCAGGCCGGCGCTCCGGGGCCGTTGAAAGACGTGAAGCGGGTTGAAGTCGTCAATGCCGATGGCAGCGTCCACGTCAGCTTCGTGCCACAGGACTTCAGCGACGCGCCGTTTGTCAGCGTCGACCCGACTTCGCTGCCGACCTTCCGTTTGCCCCAGGGTGAATATGGCCTGTTCACCCAGGCCCGCAACCCGGCGAGTCAGTACCTGATCGAAACCAATCCGGCGCTGACTGACCTCAAACGGTTCATGAGCTCGGACTACCTGCTGGGCCAACTCAATTACGATTTTCGCGAAGCGTCTCGCCGCCTGGGCGATGGTCAATATGAAACCCGCCTGATCGCCGATGCCGTGCGGGCCCAGACCGGGCAACGCTTCCTTGCCGATGGCCTGAGCAGCGACTACGAGCAGTTCCAGTACCTGATGGACAACGCCATCGGCAGCAAGAGCGCCCTGGGCTTGAGTGTTGGCGTGGGCCTGACGGCTGAGCAGATGGCGGCCCTGACCCATGACATTGTCTGGATGGAAGAACGGCTGGTCGGCGGCGAATCGGTACTCGCCCCGGTGCTGTACTTGGCCAAGGTCGACTCTCGAAACCTGCGCGGCGCCAGCCTGATTCAAGGGCGTGACGTCAACCTGATCAGTGGGGCTGACCTGAAGAACGTGGGGACCTTGCGCGCCAGCAAAGACCTCACCTTGATCAGCGGCGGCAGCGTCCTGCAGGGGGGGCTGGTCCAAGCCAACGACCGCTTGAGCCTGCTGGCGCAGGGCAGCATCCGCAACGCCCTGGCCGGGGAGATTCGTGCCGATAAGGTCGACCTCACCAGCCTGAGTGGCCATATCGTCAACGATCGCACGGCCACCGCCCTGTCTGTCGGTGCCGGCAGCGTGACCCATGTGGACGCTGGCAGCCTGATCAGCGCCGGTTCGCAACTGACCCTGAACGCAGCGCAGGACCTGGTGAACGCAGGGCGGATCAGCAGTGGCGGTAACGCCACCCTGAGCGCGGGCAACGACATCAACCTGCTTGCCGTCGAAGACCGCACCCTCAGCGTCGAAGCGCTGGGGCGCGGCATACGCCGCGAAGAGCACATGACCCAGCTGGGCTCCAGCGTCAGTGCCAAGGGCAACCTCACGCTGAAGGCCGGTAACGACATCAACGCCCTGGCCAGCAGCGCCAGCGCCGGAGAGGACCTGAGTGTCGAGGCTGCGCGGGACATCAACCTGGTCTCCGCCGCCGACGAACACACCCTAGAAAGCCGCTACAAAAAGGGCCAGAAAAAAGTCCACAGCATCGACAGCCAGACTCGCCAAGTCGCGAGCGAATTCAGCGCGGGTGGCAACCTCGACCTGTTGGCCGGGCGCGACGCCACCCTGATTGCCAGCACGCTCGAGGCGGGTGAAGAGGCTTATGTCCATGCCGGCCAGCAACTCAACCTGCTGGCCGCCGAAAACAGCGATTACTCGCTGTACGACATGAAGAAAAAGGGCAGTTGGGGCAGCAAGAAAACCCAGCGCGACGAAGTCACCGACATCACCAACGTGGGCAGCACCATCAAGGCCGGCGGCGACCTGACCCTCAAGAGCGGTGGCGACCAAACCTATCAGGTGGCCAAACTCGACAGCGGCCGCGACATCCTCCTCGACAGCGGCGGAGCCATCGCCTTTGAAGGGGTGAAGGACCTGCATCAGGAGAGTCACGAGAAGACCAACAACAACGCGTTCTGGGTTTCCTCCAAAGGCAAGGGCAATACCGACGAAACCCTGCGCCAGAGCCAGATGGTGGCGGCCGGCAACATCGTGATCAAGGCCGTCGATGGCCTGCAGATTGATGTGCGGCAGGTCAACCGGCAAAGCGTCAGCCAGACCATCGACGCCATGGTCGCCGCCGATCCGCAACTGGCGTGGCTCAAGGACGCCGAGCAACGCGGTGATGTCGACTGGCGCCAAGTGAAGGAAATCCACGACTCCTTCAAGTACAGCAACGCGGGGCTTGGGCCGGCGTCGCAGATCATTATTGCGATATTGATGGGCGCGGTAATCGGGCCAATGGCCGGTGGGCTGGTCGGGGGCGGTACGACCGGTGCCGTAGTAGGCGCCGTTGCATCCGGAGCCTCTACCAACGCGACCGTGAGCTTCATCAATAACGGCGGCAACCTCGGGGCCGTGTTCAAGGACGTGACCTCTTCGAATGCCATGAAGGGCTACGTGATTTCTGGTGTGACGGCGGGGCTGACCTCTGGCGTTTTCGACGAGCTGACGGGAACTCACACCAATCCGTATACCAACAAGGTCACCGTCCCGAACCTGAGCACCTGGACCGGGGTAGGCCAGTTCGCTGCGAACCAGACGTTGCAGTCGGGTACGTCAATGCTGCTGAGCAAGGCACTGGGGCAGGGCGGCAGTGCCAGCGATGCGCTGAAAAGCGCGCTGTTCAATACCCTGGCCGCCGCGAGCTTCAATGCCGTGGGTGATTACACCGAAGGCGTGCTGACTGAAGGCATGCCACCCAAGATCCTGGTCCACGCCATGGTCGGCGGCCTGCTGTCAAAAGCCACCGGTGGCGACTTCAAGACCGGCGCCTTGGCGGCGGGCGTGAACGAGGCCCTGGTCGTCCATCTGGACAAGCTGGTGAGCGGTAACAAAACGCTGCTGTCCATGAGCTCGCAAATCGTGGGCGTGCTGACGGCTGCGGCGCAGAAGGATGCGAATGCGCAGTCGATGGAGAAGGCTGGGTGGGTGGCGAAGAATGCGACTGAGTACAACTACCTGAACCATGCTGAAAATGAAGAGCGTTTTAACGCCGAGAAAGAGTGTCAGGCGGGAAATGCCGATGCCTGTAGCAGGCGAGATGAACTTAACCGCTTGGACGTAGGGCGCGATAAAGCGCTTTGGGCCGCTTGCAACGGTGCTGCGAGCAGTGCTGCTTGTACAGCGGTTCGCATTGAGATGCGCACAGCCGAGTTGGATCTACTGCGCCATCAAAATACTCCTGAGGCACGCGAGCAGTACCTGCAGGCAAAAAATAACCCGGAGTTGATGAGATATACCATCGAGGCTGAGCTTTATAGCATTCGAGGTGTCAACGACCTGGTCACAGCGCAGCTATCGACTCGTATTGCGAAGAGCTTATTATCGCTTGGCGCTGACTTCACACCTGGCGTTGGAGATGCCAAAGCTTATGCGGAAGCTGAGGATGGCATTGACTACGCGTTTGCTACCGTTGGGCTATTGCCGCTTTTGGGCGACTTGTTGTCGGTTGCGTTACGGGAAGCGAGGACGCTTCTCAAGCTAGGCAAGGTTGAAGAGGCTACTGTTGTTCTTGAGCGAGCGGCTCAAGAGCAGGCTTTGCAAAAGGCTTCGGTAAAGGGAAACAGTAGCTCGAACTTGGGCGGAGCTTATGTGGATGGCGCGGGCGGCGCTATCAAGGGGAGTCCAACTATTGCATATGATCCTAAAGGAACGTTTGTTTCACAAGGCAATGCGCCTGTGTGTGGTCCCGCTTGTGCAGCTATGACCATAACCGATGGAACAGGGGTTTTTATTAACTTGGAAAACACCATAGGAAAGTTTGTGAATGGAGTTAGGCCTAGTGGTGTAAATACTTTAGAGTTGTCAGAGGTGATCACTAAGGCGGGTGTCAAAAATACAGTGAATACGACCATGTTTCCTGGGCAGTTAAATAAGGCTTTGGAGGAGGTTGGTAGTGTAATAGTTCAAGTTCCTTCGGGGCCAGGGAAGCATTTCATAATCGTAGATGGCGTGCAGATTGTGAATGGTGTCAAATATTATATGACAAGAGACCCAAGCGCAGGGCCACGAGGTGTTCGGCAGGACTTTTTGGATAAAGCGATGTCAGATGGTGTTAACGCGATTGTGATAGGCAAATAGGCATGAAAATTCCAAATGAAAAATATAGTGATTTTTTTAATCGGTTTGTCGGCAGTGAGGGTCTAATCGAGCTGGCTGGATGGTTAGTGATTATTGATTATAGGTTGTTTCTTATTTCTGAAAAATATGTCGGAGATTATAGGCAGGCTGAAAGGATTGAATTTTCTGATTCGGCAGTTATTTTTTCCGTAATAGATAGGGTTTTCCCGTTAGGTGGAGGTGAGAGTTTTTTATTTCATAAGGCAAAAGTCATTGGGTGGCTCTTCGAAACTACTCCTCTAAAGATTGACCCCGTAGAACTGGTGGTTGAAGAAAGAGGTCGCGGGTTTGTTTCTATTAGTCTCCAGGAGGAAGATATGGAAAAGAATAGGGTGCGATATGAGAGCTTTCTAAAAAATAAAGAAACTGCTAATCCAGTTGACTGGCTCGATTTCTACAGGGACTAATTCTCGGTCCGGCAACCTGGTTTTCGGCGGCGTCGATATGCAGTTGCGCGCCGATAGCCAGCTCAGTAGCTATGCCGATCTCTACAGCAAAGGCAACCTGCAACTAAAGGTTGGTGAACTGGAGAACGCCTAGGCAGACTTCGAAGCCGGCGAAAGCGTAGCCAACCGCAACCGCAACCGCAACCGCAACCGCAACTGCCGGGGCGATCGCCACTCCGGCTACTACATAGTGCGCACCACCTACCAGGGCACCGATCTCAAAAACTTGCCAGCTGCGCGCCTGATCGATAATACATCTGGGCACTATGAGCCCTCTGGTCCTGTTGCACAGGTTGCAGCAGAAAAAGCCTCCTCCCCAAAAGGCCTTGATGTATCAGGGAAGTATGTAGAAAAGTCTGAATTCCAAATCATAGTAGTTCTAGAATAGGTGCGTGGTATACGCAATTATGAAACGTTTGGCCTTGAGAAGATGGCTCGAAACCAAGGATTGGAACGCTTTCCTTTCTAAGTGAGGAGGTAACCTGGGGATTGAGCTTAAATCCGAGGCGGGGAATCTGAAGTTTCTTATCGGGAGTGCAGAAGCTGAGAGTTTTTTGATTTTGATATTGTCTGTGATTGGTGTAAGAGGTTTCTGGATTTTTTATCTAGTGGCTTTTTTCGCAGTTTAGGTGCCTAAATGATGTAAGATAAATTCTGGTGCGCCTCTGTAAAGAGTTGCAGTAGGAGTGTGGGGACGGTTTTAGATGATTGCGATTGATGGTGTCATGAAAATTAACTGTGTTAATGGAACATCTAAAGCAATGCTGCTTATTATTGAACCTTGGGCTGAAGAGTATTGGCTTGAGTCTGGTGTGTCAGTTGATATTGTCGGGTGTGGAGGGGCAGTTGATGGTAATTTTGAAGTTGAGTATTTCGACGGTGGTGTGATCTTTTATGGGTGGGAAGGCAGCGTGGTTTCAGTGTTTTCGAATGGTGTCGAGGTGGTTCCTAGTCGACAGGATTAAATCTTTGGTGCGAAAGGTACGGCGAAAGACCTAGGGAACCTCCGACCAACTTGCCGCTCAGTTGCGGCAAGTTGGTCGGAGGTTCCCTAATGGGATTTCATACAAGAATGGCTATCCGGACTTCTCTGTGGTTGCACTTCAAGAGGTTAGACTTTCTGGTCTAATGTCTACAAGGCGAGATGCTAATTTCCGCGCTGCTAACCAGATGCTGGCTAGTAAGTTGGGTGTGAAAGAGTCTGAAAAACCACTGTTTTTTTGTTGGTAGAGAAAGCTTTTTTTAGCTACTACGTTTGCAGGCTTGAGGAATACCGATAGTGATTTGATGCTGATGAGGCTGATACCAAGGCGCCGAGGGTTCACGTAGTTAATGACATTGGGAAATTGGTTTCTCTGAGGTGTATTAAAGTGATGTCCGCTTTTGACGCTGACGCACGTCAAATTGGTTTTATTTTTGACGCGACGTTTGACCCTCAGCTTGGCTTGGGGGTTCTGCTTACTAACGGCTCTGTGGAAGCTGTAGATACCCAAGATATTTTACTAGGCTAACTGCAGGGAAAGAGATCCCTGCAACCTCTGCAAATGCACGGGTAGGTTTGCGAGAAGATTTAGCCGTACAAACTGACATCCCGAGAAACCTAGATAAGGTTTGGGGGGGGCAATAAATGATCTTATCCGATCTTATAAGATGGATGGTGCAACGCTGACCCAAGTATTCGCTCAGGAACCTCAGGAAAGGCCCAGGCATATACAGTTGAAGGGCATCCAACAATTTCCGAGATTCAGTATCATCCAGGTAGTGGAAAGCACAAAGTTGGTGAATATTATAATTTTACTTATAAGGATGGTTTGGAAGTTGCAGTTATTGATCCGGCTTCGGGGTTTGAATCTGGAGCTATCACTAGTTATCAGAGATGCTATGACCCTCAAGGTAACAGGCTAAAGTATGAGGCCGGTAAATAGAGTGTCTGGGAATAAAACTATGAAAGTGATAAATCCAGACTTATATGCGGATTTGGTTCCTGGTTTAGCTGGGGCTGGATTTAGACTCGGAGAGTCTTTAGAGAGTGTAGAGAAAAGACTCGGTGTGGTTAAATGGTTTGAAAATGACTGCAATCTAAAAGATGTACTCTCTAAGAATTCTGGTTGGGTAGGGGTGGTATCAAAAATAGGACAGGCAACTGGACTTGATCTAAAAGAAATTTCTTTCTCATATATGGATGATGTCGTTTCTTTGTTCTTTGAGGAGAAGAAAATTCTTTATAGGATTCTCGTGGGTAAAGGGTGTCTAGGAAATTTTCGAGGAGTTAAGTCTGGCGAAAATATTTTGGGGTTAAGTAAATTCTATAGGATTAATTTTAACTGTGAGGATGATGAGTTTCTTGTTGTTGAGGGTGATAGGGTTGTAGAAGGGATAAGCTTTGTTACGGACTATCGGGCATCTTTAGAGTGTGCGCCTGAGCAAGAAATCCAATATATATCCATCCATGATTGGACTTTTCGATAAAAAGAATGCATGAGCCGTAATCATCAGACACCCCTTAATTACTCGCGTTTTAACGCTCTCGTTCACCTCAAGCCCCCGTCTGCCTCAGCCACAATCCCCGTAGCCTGATCCAGGACACGGGCCGGGCGGTGGCGTAGTCATTGTCCTTGTCGTTGGCTGGGTAGAAATCGGCGGCGATTTTTAACCGGCGGTCAGTGACGAGAGATACTTTTATTGAGGTGGCCGTATCGCTACCAAGCAGTTTTAATTTGAGGGTGTGTAAGCATTTTAGGATTTGGTATGAGTGTTTAGTTCTTTAGTAATTGAGTTTTTTACAGGCGATAACAACGGGCGGCGGACGCCGCCCATTTTTCGCCATATTGAAAACTGTTTCTGTAGCTTCCGCCCCACTACATCCAGCAAGTCGCAACCATCACGTAACAAGATGGCGCAAGCAAGTGTCATTTCTTGAAGGACTATAGGGTTGTGGCAAACCTCATCAGAAGTGACGAAGTTTTCCAACAATTGATTAACTGCACGATTGCGATAGGCGGCTGCATCGTGTGATACATCAATAGGTGCCTGAGTATCAATAAGTAACGAGGGGGTATTACAGTCGTGACCCGTAATGGGCATTTATCGTTCCATGATTAGACTCTCTGCTTGATTGCTGAGGCCATCACTCATTCGTCGCCAAACGATGGGTGGCAGCTGTACGCAGGTTGGCGAACCGGCAGCGGAGAAAACCGGCAGACCATAAGGTCTCCCGCGTGCAGCCGCCAATAAGGCAATTTGTAGGTGTGAATCTGCAAGCAAGCCAATGACTTTTGCATTCTCTACTGTCAGGTCGCCAAACCTGAATCGCCATTTGGGCGACCAGCGGGCAGATGCAACATCAGTTCACCCTCGCTGCTCTGCGAGCTAAATGACTATCCCCCGCTGAACTACCCACTCAGACCTAGCCCTCAAGTATCCGTCGGCACCTCATCCCAATCATCGCCATAGCCCACCAGCCAGCTCAAGGCGTAACGCCGTTCGTACACCACCCCGGGGTGGAGTTCCTCGGGCATGGGTTTGTTGAACAACTGGGCATCGCGTACCCGCCAGTGCTGCTGATAGAGCTCGCCTTCGGCGGCTTCGATATCGGCCGCCGGGCGCAGTTGGGCCTGGGCGATAAAGGCTTTAGGGTCTTTCATGGCCTGGGCCAGCAGGCGGATGCTCTTCAGATCTGCTGTCAGGTTCAGCGCCGGTAGCTGGTCGAGCCCGCCCAGGGCCCAGGCCACTGCGACCAGGCCTTCGGCGCGCCAGCTGAAGTTGACCAGCTGCTGTTCGGTGGGCTCCGGTTGCTGGTAAAAAGCCCGTTCCTCATCCGAGAAAAACGCCTCGACGCCGTGCTGCTTGACCCAGGCCAGTTCCGGCGAGTCCGCTGCCGAGTAGGTGCGCGACACGGTGGCCGTCAGGGCCAGCAAGCGTTGTGCGACCTGTTCTGGGGTACGCGCGCTCATGGCGTCATCGTCGTGCTCGGTCATCTGCTGCGAAGCTCCATTTCTGTGGCCGAACGGGCCGGGAGGGCGATCCTGGCACAGCCCTCGGCGGCGTTCAACGTGTGGCGTCAGTCGGTTTTTGCGTGCAGTTTGATCAGCCCGGCGGGCAATTGGTCGAGCTCTTCGTAGGCATCGCGCGGGCCGTACACCAGGTAGCGGTGGCTGCTTTCATGGCCGACATTGTTGAAGATCACCCGTGGCCCCTGGGCGGTCATCTGCACCCAACCGGGGCGGTTTCTTTCGGCAAAATCGATGCGCTGCACCCGGCTGCCCTGGGGCTCCCAGTAGAACGCCGCGCCTTGCAGGTAGTTGGCGGTGAATTCGCCGGACAGTAGCAGCAGGTGGCTGTTGGCACCGGTGGCCACGCATTGCCATTGCACATTCATGCCCAGGGAATCGTCTTCGCTGTTGTAGAGCAGCCAGGTCTGCGGTCCATGGCGCAGGCGATAGATAAACGAGTCGACAAAGGCGGCGCTGCGCAGCAAGGTCAGCCGCTGGGAAGGGCCCGCCAGCTCGCAATCGATCACGGTCCTGGCCGGTGCCGCTGCCCAGGCGTGGGCGGTGCACAGCAGGGGCAGCAGGCCAAGTAAAAGGCGGCGCAGGGGCGGTGGCAGGGTGGGCATAAGGGGGACGGCTTCCATGGCGAGATATTGAGGTAGTGCGGGCCGTACCTAGTAATATGGCGGCACATTTTTTACCAGCTGATTTGTTAATGCCTGAGTACAGCCCGTCTGCCAGCGATGCGCCTATCCTGTTGTTTCCCAAGCACATCAGCTTGTGGGCCGATGGAGGGGAACTGCCGGCGCTGGCCATGCCGGTGCCGGGCCCCATCCGGGTGTTGCGTTATGGCTGGCTGGTGCTGGCTCTCGGATTGCTGGGAGCGGTGGCGCTGGGGCAGCAGGGGCTGGCGCTGATCCTTGGGGTGTCGATGGTGATGATTCCATTGCTGGTCCTGGGCGTGCGCAGGCGGCTGTTTCCGCCTGCTCGGCCCAAGGCCTGGTTCGACGCCCAGGGCCTGCACCTGGCCTGCGGCACTGAAACGGCCCCCGGTGGCGTTTACCGGCACTTTATTGCCTTCGGTGATATCACCCGTATCGCGAGCCTGGATCAGTCGATTGATTTGCCACGGCGCGGTCATGCCCAGTACCGCACCTACCTCGTCGAAACTCGGCAGTTCCTGGGCGATAACACCTGCATCCACATCAGCACCCAGCAGAGCCTGGAAGCGCTGCACAGTGTGCTGGAACGCCTGAGGCAACTGCCCGCAGCGGCCCATATCAGCCTGCCGCCGACGCACCGGTACGGCGCCTGAACCGTGTCCAAAGCGCATCAGCCGAGTGACGCATCGAGACGCATCCGCGCCGCCTCTGTGCACTGCGCAAGCCGTGGGTCGTTGTCTTCGAGGAGGTAGGCCTCGACCCGCAGGTGCAGGCGGGGCATTAGCCGATCCAGCAGTTGCTCGCAGTTGCGCTGGCTGTAGTTCTGCTCGCCGGTGAGACGGCTGACGAGGCGCAGCAGAAGGTTCTCCCGGGCCTGGACCAGCAGCACATAGTGCCGGCTATCGGGCAGGCGCAGCAGCCAGACGCCGCTGGCAATGCGCAGCAGCGGGGCCAGGGTCTGAGCCAGTTTGTTGACTTCCACGGCGGCCAGTTCATGGGCGTGATACTGCGGCGGGTCCTGCTCGGCGTTGGCCTGTCGATGCAGGCGGTCGGCCTGCTGCCGATAGTGGCAGGCCTGCTCCCAGTCCTGCGCGGCCATGGCCAGCATGCTCAATTGGCGCAAGCTGCCCAACTGGTACGGCCCGGGTTTGGCGGCCAGTTGCTGCCAGCGTTGCGCGGCGGCTTGATGCTCCCCGGCCTGGTACAGGCTGAAGGCCTGCTGCTGGCGCAGGGCGCGGTGTTCCGGGTCCTGCTCCAGCGCTTGTTCCAGCAATGAGGCGGCCCGGGGGTTGTCGTCCAGGTGGGTGCGATACAGCCAGGCCAGGCGAGCGATCTCATCACTGTTGAGGCTGCGGATTCGTTGCTTGCGCAGCAGCTCGTGGTGTTCGCCGACCAGGGCCTGATAGTCCTCGCGGGCGTCGTTGCAGCGCTCGCGGATGAACTCGGCAAATTGCTGGTCCAGGCGTTGCGCCAGGGCCTGGTGCTGTTCTCCCAGCCACACCTGGGCGGCGCTGGGCTGGGCGCGTTGCCAGTGCAGCGGCAGGTCGGTGCGTGCGGTGTCGATGCCCAGGGCGGCCAGACGCTCGGCCAGTGCCGGGTGGGTGTCGCTGCGTTCGGTGCTGTTGCACAGTTCGGCGTGCAACCAGGTGCCGGCCTGGGCGGCGTCCACCGGGGTCGCCAGCAGGCCGTGGCGCGCCAGTTCGACCAGGGGTTGCAGGTCGTCCCGGGGCTGGTTCACCGCCTGGGTGTAGAGCTTGGGCCAGTAGTCCTCGGCCAAGGCGCGGCGTTGCAGGGCGGTGCCGATCAGGGCCTGGGCGAAGGTGCCGGCGCCGCAGACTCGCGCCGCCTCGGCATCGGCCTGGTATTCACAGTGGCGGGCGAAATCCAGGCTGATATCGAGAAACCTCGGCACGTACCACTCCACAAACAACCGCAGCGGGGCGCCGGTCAGGGTGCGGTTGCGCTCCAGCCGGTCGCTGACGGCCTGCCATTGCAGGCGGGCGAAATACACCCGGCTGGCATAGCGCCCGTGGCGATGGGCAATGTGCGCGCATTCGTGGGCGAGGATGGCCGCGCAGGCGGCGGGCGACAAGGTGTCGAGCAGCGGCAGCCCCAGCCACAGCACGTTGCGGGTGCGCCCGGCGAGCACCCGGTGCTGGCGAATGCTGGCGTTGAACTGGCTGTTGAGATACACCGCATCCAGCCTGGGCGCGCCCAGCTCGTTGCGGATCCGCTCCAGTTCGCTGAACAGCTGCGGCACCTCCTCGGGGAGCAGGGCGATGCCGTCCTCATCCCCCTGGACCCGGCTGCTGAACGGAACCTTGAGCATCACCAGGCCGAACGGCGCGGCGGGGAAGGTCGCCACCGCCGCCAGCACCCCCAACAGCCCCGGCAAGGCCACCAGCAACAGCGCCGGCAGCAGGCAGAGCAGCAGGCCCAGGGTCAGCAGTGCCACATCCCCCAACAGCAGCCAGGCGCTGATCCGCAGTCGGTGTCGACGCAGGTTCGGCATTTCACTCATGACGCAGGTTTGGGCGGCAGGTCATCGGGGCTGATGTTGCCGCGCTTGAAAAAGGCCCCGACCACCGTGCCCACGGTCTTCACCAGGCTGTGGGAGTTGAGCACCTCGCGTTCGATTTCCTCGATGCCCTCGTTGTCCGGCAGCAGGCGGGTGGCGTGCTGGGCCCATTCGATGGCGGCAAAACGACTGCGTTTGGCGCCGCGCCCGTTCATGTAGGCCAGGGCGATTTCCGCGCAGGCGCGGGCGGCGGTCCAGTCGTCCTGGTCGTCGATCAGCGAACGCAGGTAGCCCTGCACGCCTTCTTCCTGCTCGTCGAGGGTGCCGAAGTCGCGTTGCAGCACGCCGATCCGCAGCCGGGCGAATGCTTCGCAGCGCGAGTCCTCGCGGGACTCCTGCAGCAACTGGCGCACGGCGTTGAAGTGCTTGCGCTCGTTGAAGTCCAGGCCCTGGCTGAACAACCGGTCCCAGGCCATGTTGTACTTGGCCAGGGCCGAGCCGTCGGCCACTGCGCGCTCCAGCCAGAACTCGCGGGCGGCGTCATTGATGTAGCTCTCCGGGGTGTTGCTGCGGCTGCCCCGGTGAATGTCGTACATGGCGCTGGAGGCGTCGTGTACCCGGCGTTCGGCGCATTGTCGGATCAAGTAGTAGCCCGCCTCATGGGCGCCGCTGTCCCACAGCAGGTAGCCGGCAGTGAGGACATTGAAGTTGTCGTCCATCTGGTTTTTGCTCAGCACCGCGGCGCGGTTGAGCAGGGTGCGTGCGCGCTCCGCATCGTGGGCAAAACCCCAAAGCGCGAACTCGTGGCCCACGGCGGCCAGGGCCAGCGGGGTGGCCAGTTCATCCATGCGGCACATGCGCTCGATCGCCTCTTTGAAGACGTCGATGTGGTCCGTCATCTGATGGATCAGGGTCAGGTAGGCGAAGCTGTGGAACGGGCCGTCGACCTCGCGGAAATACACCCCGGGAGCGAAGGCCGCGACGCTGGCCACATGCAGCGAATAAGCGCGGGCTTCGTCGTTCAGCGAGTAGCTGCAGAAGTTGGCGAAGCGGCCCAGGGCATCGCCGCGCTCTTCGGGCCGCAGGTCGCGTTGCAACCAGGCTTCGAAGCGCGCCAGGAAGGCCTGCGCGGTGCTGACTTCATCGGCGGCCGGGTAGTCGCTGATGGCGTCGTACGCGCCGATCCAGCGGATCGCGTTGCGTTGCGCTTCGTCCAGCCCGGCGGCGAGCGGCCCGCTGGCCAAGCCTTCGATGTCTTCGTAACTGCCACCCCAGCGCGGCCGCAGGTAATTGGTGTAGGCCAGCAAGGCTTCGAGGCAGGCGGGGCGCCATTGCAGGATCTGGTGCAGCCAGTAGTCCTGGCCCTGGTCCATCTCGTGGGCCTCTCGGGTCGGCAGCAGCTCCGGCAGTGCCTGGGGCGGTTGGGCCAGCGGGGTCAGGCCATAGTCGGCCAGGTGCGTCAGGGCCTGGGCCAGCAGTTCCGGCTCCTGGTCGGTGGCGGCGCAGGTGACGGCGGGCTGCTGGCGGAACAGCTCCAGTAACCAGGCCGGCTCCTGGAAGTGTGACGACAATTGCAGCATGGCCATGCCGGCCGCCACCGGGCGCGACGAGCGCTGCATGGCGGTCAGCAGTGCCGCGGTGGCGCTCTCGCAGGCCATGGCTGCGCCCAGCCAGCAGTCCTGGGACACGCCCTGGGCCCAGCCGTAGCCGCGGATATCGGTGGCGCGGCCAAAGCAGAATTTGCCCCAGATCAGCTGCGGGTGATACGCCTCGGGGCAGGCCGCGATCCAGGCCTGGAGAAACTGCGCCACGGACGTGTAGGACTGGGTGCTGTAGTCGAACAGCGTCCCGGCCTGGGTTGCATCGATGTAGGGATGGCTGCCAGTGGGCGCCTCGAGCCATTGCGCCTCAAGCTCGTTGTAGTAGCGGTCCAGCTCGGCATAGGCCGCAGTGCGTACCAGATCACGAACGTGCAGGCGCAGGGTAGAGAGGGTAGGCAAGGGGCATCATCCTTGATCGGGTAAGGGGCGGCGCAGTCCGGGGTTTGCGCGTGGGGCGTATCGCATGGGGCATCGCGCCCGGGCTGCGGTAAAAAATCCGCGTGATATTAATACAATGGCAGGCGCGGCGCAGCCGGATGTTCAGGCGTGCAGCGCTGGGGTGTTGGCGTCGAGCTTTTTGGCGGCCTGGGCCTCGTCGTCGGCGCGCAATTCATCCTCCAGCCATTGCACCAGGGCCCGGGTTTCGTGGCGATCGCGGTCCTGATAGCGGCTGAACACCGAGATCGCCTCGGGCAGCGGCACGCTCTGCACGCAGGGGCGAATCAGCGCGCCGCTCTCGATCAAGCGGCTGGCCGTGCGTTGCCAGCCCATGGCGATGCCATGCCCCTCGACAGCGGCTTGCAGCATCATCGGGTAGTTATCGAACACCTGGCTGGCACTGTGCTGTGCCAGGGTCAGGCCGAACGTGCCCAGCCAACTGTCCCATTCCATCAAGTGCGGCGGGCTGGAGCGGTGATGGAGCAGGGTGTGCTGCGGCAAGTCAGTGAGGGCCAGGGGCAGTGCCGTACCTGCCAGATAGCCCGGGCTGCACACCGGGAACACCTCGTCAGACGCCGTGAACGCCAGGGCCTGGGAGCCGCTGGCGCGCCCGGTGCTTTGCAGGGCGACGTCGAAATGGCCGTTGAATTCGGTCAGCGGGCGGGTGGTGGTGACCACCTGGATCTCGATCTGCGCATGCCGCTGATGAAACCCGGACAGGCGCGGCATCAGCCAGTAGAAGGCCTCGCACAGCTGGCACAGCAGCACCAGCTGGTTCTTGCGCGGCGCGCCGCGAAGCTCGTCGGCGCTGGTGCCGATGCTGCGCAAGGCACTGCCGACCACCCGCGACAATTCGATGCCCTGGGCCGTGAGAAACACCGCGCGATTGCGCCGGCTGAACAGCTGCACGCCGAGGTTCTCCTCCAGCCAGCGAATCTGCCGGCTGATGGCGGCCTGGGTGATGTGTAGCTCCTGCGCCGCCAGGGAAAAACTGCCCAGGCGCGCGGCGGCCTCGAACGGCAGCAAGCTGGCGAGTGGGGGCAGGGACTTGCCGAGAGCATTCATAATCTGTGGTTATGCATTGGCGGCTGAGAACTCGTTTGTAGCACAGAACCGGCGTTGCGCAGTATGGCCCCAGATTCAACGGAGGCCGTCATGTCCCAACCTGTCCCACATCTGGCCGCTGGCATCGCCTGCGCCGTGTTCGCCACCCTGAGCTGGGCGCTGAACTTCATTGCGCCCTACGTCAGCGGGGCTTACAGCCTGTTTGATCTGCTGGCGCTGCGGTTTCTGCTGGCGGGGGTGATCGGCGGCGTATTGCTGCTAGTGCACCGCCGCCAACTGGCCTTTATCCGCCCGTGGCAACGCGGGCTCGGCCTGAGCCTGGGGGTTATGGGTTACCTGGGCTACAGCGCCTGCATCGCCGGCGGCATCCTCTTCGCCGGCCCGGTACTGACCCCGGCCCTGATCGGCCTGGTGCCGGTGCTGCTGGCGCTGCTGGGCAATGTCCGCTGCCCGACCCTGACCTGGAGCCGGCTGGCGTTGCCTCTGGGCTTTCTGTTGTGCGGCTTGTTGTTGATCCACCTCGGCAGCCTGGATCAACCCTTTATCGCCGGTCCATCGCTGGGCATCGGCCTGCTGTTCTCGGTGCTGGCGGTGGTGATCTGGCTGCTGTTCAGCCTGCTCAACCAGCACGCCATGGATCAGTTACCGACCACCGCCAACGGCGCCTGGACCGGGCTGATGATGGTCGGCGGCGCCCTGGGCACCCTGTGCTTGCTGCCGGTCGGCCTGCACCTCGACCTGCTGCGCCTGCCGCACCTGGGGTTCGGCTTCGACCAGGCTGGCTCGCTCTACGCCTGGGCCCTGGCGCTGGCTCTGCTGTCATCGGTGGCCGGCGGCTGGGCCTGGAACCTCGCCACCCGCTACCTGCCGATGGTGCTCTCGGCCCAATTGATCTCCCTCGAATCCCTGTTCGCCAGCGTGCTTGGCCTGCTGTTCCACGGGCGCTGGCCGACCCTGTTTGAAGCCTTGGGCCTGGGGGCCGTGCTGCTGGGGGCGATGCTGGCGGTGCGGGTGATTTTGCCGGGGCGGGGGCAGGAGGTGGCTGAGGTCGGGGCGTGCGTGGGTGGGCGTTTGGATTAGCCGTGTGTGCGAGGTTCTTCAGGGCTTGTCGAGGGGCTCGGGGATGAAACCCTGCTCGCGCAGCGATTTGATAACGCCCCTGATCAGGTAGTTGTTCGAGAAGCCGATGGTGTACTGACGCGCTCCCGGACTGATGGGCAGCAGCATGCCTTGGTCCACCAGTTTTTTGATCTGGTAGGTACGCTGCCCGGCCGACAGTTTCGGCAGTACGTTGCCAATGTCCGCGGACTTGACCACTTTGATTTTTATCGCGGCCGCCAGCACCCGTTCCTCCGCCTGGGTGATCCAGCCGCGCTCGTGGGCGAAGGTCACGGCGGGGTCCAGAATGTGCGTCTTCAGGTAGCGGTAGTCAGTCAGCCGATCGACTTTCTCCAGCTCGTCCCGGACCCCCTCCAGTACGTAAGTGCACCACAGCTCCCGCCCCTCCTTGGTGCCGGTATCCGCCGTGGCGAGCATGGCGTAGTAGCGTTCTCGATCATTGCAAAACACCGCCGTGGGGTTGAGTACTCGTCCGACGGCGCTCACATCAAAGCCATATTTCAGGAGCAGGGCATAGGTCAGGAGCCGCACCACACGCCCGTTGCCATTGCTGAATGGGTGAATCCAGCCAAACCGATGATGGGCCAGCGCGACTTTCATCAGGTCGTATTTGGGAGGGTCTTCGCGGTTCACGAAGGCCACCAACTCCTGCATGTAACCGGGGACCAGTACCGCATCCGGGGGTAAGTGATCGGATTGCGCAATCTGCACGCTGCCCAGGCGATAGGCCCCTGGGGTCGGGTCTCCCTCTCGCTCCAGGGTTTGTACGGCGATGGCGTGCAGTTCTCTGATGGCCCGCTCTGTCAGTTCGGTGCCGGGGGCCATGATCTGCTCGATGTAGTCCATGGCTTTTTCGATATTGGCGATTTCGCGCAGTTGATCGGTCTGTTCGGCGGTGCCCTCGACTTTGCTCTCGATGTAATCGGCCAAGGTCGTGTGGTTGCCCTCGATCCGTGCGGAGCCCAGGCTTTCCAGTGCATGGAAAATGGATTTGAGTTGATGGAAAACACCTGGCGGCGTATCACCTTCCAGCCGGAGCCGGCGAAGGTGCTCCAGCTCGCTCAGGACGTCGACCAGGCCTGAATCGAAAGAAGGATTCAAGAGCTGCAGATCGTGGTGAGTAAAGGTTGCCATGGTGAATTTATCTCAAATCTGTTTTGTAACTATCTTTAAATATTTATTGCTAAGCCCTGTATTTAAAGGGCTGAGCGCTAGTAAGCGCTTAACGTTATCTCAAATCCAGGGTTTTACTAAGTCAAAGTGTATAGGTTGCCCGTGGCGTGCTTTTGCCCTGGCATCAGGGTTTTGTGCGCCTTGTTACTTCTGGTTATCGAGCAAGGCTTGCTCTGTGGAGAGGGGCTCTTTACTCTGCGCCGGTCGCTGCAAAATCAGCGGCCGGGTGTAGGAGCCCGATGTTCGCACCGTGCACGAGCGCCCGACTTCTCGGGTGCTTTTTGCTGCCCTGTGTTTTATGGCGGCTGTGCGCGGGCACGCTTCGGCGTGGCCGGGACGTGCGTCCGGTCTCCTACCCCGCGTACAGCTGCCACCCAGCTTGTAGGAGAGTTTGGGGGGGAAGCTTCCTTAACGCACGGAGCTACGCCAATGAACGGATATATCCCGCTACCCAACACCCCCAGCGAACACCCTGTTCTGCTGATCAACCCCAACGCCCCGTTGGTGGACCTCATGGCCTGCGCCGATCAGCGCGTACGCGCCATTCACAAGCTGATGACTCGCCTCTCATGCATGACCGCCCACAGCGCGGACGAGACCGACCTGTTCCAGATCGCCGACATTGCCGCGCTGCTGCTCAGTGACGGCGTGGCCTTGCTCGATGTGGCGCAGGGCAGGGCGATGGCATTGGTGGATAAAGCGGCCTGAGGGCCTTCGGTAAAGCGGCCAGGCCGGTCATGGCCTGGCCGCCTCGCTTATGAACACGCCGCGCAGGTAGGCTGGCGGCTTTTGCTGATGGACCAGGAACGACAACGATGACATTACGCACATGGATTGGGCTGGCGCTGCTGGCTGTCAGCGGGCCGCTATGGGCCAGCGAGCCGTCCTCGGTGTACCTGCGCTGCACGATGACCGTCGAGCAGTACACCAAGGCCATGGCGGCGCCTCCAGGCTCGGCGCTGGCCTACAGCGATTGGCAGGCGTGGTTCGACAGCCAGGGCCCGTCCGGCCTGGGGCCGGTCGAGCTGGAATGGCTGCGTGACTATTCCGCTGCCCCCAACCTGCAAGCCCTGGTGCAGCTATGGCTGGGCGCAGGCGGGACCTCACGCTATGACCCGCAGACCGGGAGCTGGCAGTTTGCGCTGCTGGAGTTCACCGACAACTACGGCGAAATGATCCAGCTGCTGGCGCCCCTGCGCGGCGTCGCTTCTTACTGCCAGCCGCAGTCGGGCAGCTTCCTGTTTATCTACTCCTACTTCTGGGGCAACGGCGACAACGCCTACCTGACCCTGGATAACCCGCGCAGCCAATTCGCCCCCGGCCCGACCCCGGCCCAGCGCTCCGAGGCGGATGCGGCGCTCAAGGTGCTGATGGAGTCGAGTGCCGAGAGAAATTGACATGGACTGTTTGGAGGGTGAGATGGCGAAGAGCAGATTGAGCCGGTGGGATGTTGTCGATCATCTGCGGACCGAGCACGACCGGTCGCTTTATCTTGAGGCCTGCCAGCAGGAAAGCGATCCGCAGCTGCTGGCTGTCGCCCCGGGTGATATCGCCCGGGCGCGGGAAATGCATCGGCGCCCTGAGTCATGGAAAAAGCCGATACAGGGCTAAAACTCCAGACAACAAAAAACCCGCACTAGGCGGGTTTTCTGGTTGCTCTCACGTGATGTAAACACCACCTGAAAGCTGAAGGTGGTGCCCAGAGACGGAATCGAACCGCCGACACGGGGATTTTCAATCCCCTGCTCTACCGACTGAGCTATCTGGGCAACGGGGCGCATTAAACGGGTTTTTCGGGGGGGCGTCAAGCGAGTTTTGAAAAAAATGTTTAATTATTACCGTCGCTTACGTTCCACCCCCGATTTATACGGGTTTATTCAGCTGGCGGCACGTAGCCGTCGGCCTTGGCGTATTCCTCGCCGGAGAAGAACTTGTCCATCTCGCCCTGCAAATATTTGCGGTCTTCGGCGTTCATCATGTTCAGGCGTTTTTCGTTGATCAGCAGGGTCTGGTGTTTTTGCCAGTCGGCCCAGGCCTTGGCCGAGACGTGGTCGAAGATGTCCTGGCCCTTGGCGCCTGGAAACGGCGCGCGCTCCAGGGCGGGCAATTCTTCGTGGTACTTGCGGCACATGATGGTGCGGGTCATGACAACTCTCCTGCGTTCAAGACGTCGGCCGCGCGTTTAAGCAGCTTTTTCACCGGGGCGGCAAGGCCCAGGCGCGGCGGGGTGGCGAGGTTATACCAGAGCCAGTCGGCCTCGGCCACGTGATGGGCCGACTCCTCGACCTGGACCAGCCAGGGTTCGATGGCCAGCTGGAAGTGGCTGAAGGTGTGCACCAGGCTCGGCAGTTCGTGTTGCTTGCCCAGGGCCAGCGAGTGTTGCAGCGCCAGGTGTTCGAGGTCGGCCAGGTCGTCGAGCTCCGGCAGGCTCCACAAGCCGCCCCAGAGGCCGCTGGAAGGGCGGCGATAAAGCAGGATGGCGCCGTCGCGATTGGCCAGCATCGGCATCAGGGTGCGCTTTTGCGGCACGCTCTTGCGCGGCTTGGGGATCGGGTAGCGGGTTTCGAGCCCCAGCATGTGGGCCTCGCAGCCGCGCTCCAGGGGGCACAGCAGGCAACTGGGCTTGCTGCGGGTGCAGAGCGTGGCGCCCAGGTCCATCATCGCCTGGGTGTAGTTGTTGACCCGGGTGTGCGGCGTGAAGCGCTCGGCGGTGGCCCACAGTTGCTTGGCCACCTTGGGCTCGCCCGGGTAGCCCTCCTGCGCCGTGAACCGTGCCAGCACGCGCTTGACGTTGCCGTCGAGGATCGAGGCGCGGATGCCCATGCTCAGGCTGGCGATGGCGCCGGCGGTGGACAGGCCGATGCCCGGCAGTTCGGTGAGTTTCTCGACGTCGCGGGGGAACTCGCCGCCGTAGTCGGCAACGATGATTTTCGCGGTCTTTTGCAGGTTGCGCGCCCGGGTGTAGTAGCCCAGGCCGGTCCACAGGTGCAGCACTTCGTCTTCCGGCGCGGCGGCCAGGGCTTCGACCGTCGGCAGCGAGGCCATGAAACGGTCGAAGTAGTTGAGCACGGTGCTGACCTGGGTCTGTTGCAGCATGATCTCCGAGACCCACACCCGGTATGGGGTGATGCCCTGTTGCCAGGGCAGGTCGTGGCGGCCGTGGTGGTCGTACCAGTCCAGTACCGCCGGTGCAAACTGTTCCGCTCTCATCGTTTGAACAGCCCTTTGAGCGCGTTTTTCAGTTCCGGGCTGACCTTGTCGCCGAGTTTCTCTTCAAGCTTTTCGCTGAGGCGATTGCCGGCCATCCGCGTTGCGACCTGGCCCAGGCCGTCCTTGTCCAGGCGGCAGGCCTTGGCCCCCAGTTCCAGCGGGCCACGGCAGCGCAATGGCAGTTCGAGGCCGACAAAACGCTCGCCGACCTGGCAGGCTGGGTCGGGCATGTCGCTCTTGTCGCCTTCGACCACGATGCCGACGCGATAGTCCATGCCCAGCACCCGCAGGTCGATGTCGCCGTTGCCGTTGACGGTCATGCCCGGGATGCGCACTTTCAGGTCCGGGTTGCTGGCCACGCCGTTGCGAAAGGTCAGGTTGCCCTTGAGCTCCTGGAACGGCGTGTCCTTGCCGCGTGGGGTGCTGCTGAGGGTCTTGCGGTTGAGGAAGGCGATGCCCTGGCACAGCTGCTGTTCCAGGTTGGCGTTGAGCAGCACGCCGTTGTTGATCACAAAGCTGGTGGTGCCGTTGAGGCTGTCGATCAGGGCTTTCTGGCTGTTGCCGCTGCCGCTGAGGTTGCTGTTGAGGGTCACCAGGCCCTTGACCGGAGGCGTCTGCCCCTGGCTTTCGAGGATGCGCTCAACCGGCACTCGGTTGATCTTGGTCTGCAGGCTCAGCAGCGGGGTGGTCTGGCGCACGTCGAGGTTGCCGCTGGCATCGAAACTGCCGTTGTACAGCTCGCCGCGCAGGCTTTGCAGTTTCAGCAGGCCGCCCTGGCCGTTGGCCTTGAGTGCGGCATTTTGGATCGGCAGTTTGTCCAGGGTCAGTTGGCCAAAGCTCAGGTCGGCGTCGACATCCAGCTTGCTCAGACGCTCCACCGGCAACAGGCGTTCGGTGCTCCAGGCGCCCTTGGTCGGTGCGTCCGGCAGCGGGGTGGTGCCGGCGCCGGCCATGGCATCGGCCTCGCTGCTTTGCACTTCGGCCTTGCGGGCCACCGCTGCGCTGTTGGCGGCGGCGGACTTGGGCGGCAGGTAGCGGTCGACATTGAAGGTGTCGGCCTTGAGCTGGGCGCGCAGCGACTGCTTGGCGAAGTCTTCGATGGCCAGGCGGCCGCTGAAGGTGCTGTCGTCGAGCTTCAGGTTCAGGTCTTCCAGGGCCAGGCTGGTGGGCGTGCCTTGCAGGCGGCTGACCAGCTCGACCTTGGTCAGGCTGCCCTCGGCCATGGCCGGCAGGGCCTGGCCGATGCTGTCGACGAATTTGGCCAGGTCGAACTGGGCAATCGAGATGCCGCCACTGATCTGCGGGGTTTTATCCAGGTCATTGACCTTGAGTTCACCCAGGGCGCGCAGCTGGTTGGCGGAGATTTTCAGGCCGGTCCATTCACCGACGTTGGCCGCCTTGTCCAGCAGCAACTGGCCCTGGGCGGCGAAGGTCACGGTCTTGCCTTGCAGCGGGTCGCCGGTGACTTCGCCCGACAGGCGCATGTCTTCGAACTGGTAGCGCTGCAGGGCGCGGTCAAAGCGCAGCTCGCCGTTGAGTTCGGTGCGCACCCGCACCACTGGCTGGTTGCTGGCCAGGAATGCGGTGAGTTTGACTGGGGTGGCGGTGGCCTCGTGGATCGGCCCGGTGCTGAGCTGGATGCTCTCGGCGGTGAACTGCTTGCCGCTCTGTTCGTCGTTGTATTCAACCCGGGCGTTGTTCACGGTGAGGCTGTCGATGTCGAGGCGGATCGGCTGCGCGGCCTTGTCGGCGGTGGCCGGGGTGTCGACGCTCGGCTCGCCGGTGCTGGTGGCCGGGGTCTCGGCCTGTTTCGCCATGGGCGCGGCGCGGCCGATGTCTTCCCAGTTGCCGTGGCCGTCCTTGTCGCGGTTCAGGCGCAGGTTCAGGCCTTCGACCCGCACATCGCTCATCTGCACTTCGCGGCGCAGCAGGGGCAGCACGCGGACCGACAGGCCAAGCATCTGCAGATCGGCGAAGGGCTGGGTCGGGTTGGCCAGGGTGGCGACGCTGGCTTCGTGCAGTTCGAGGCCGAGCCAGGGGAACAGGCTCCAGCCGATGTCGCCATTGAGCGTCAGCTCGATGTGGGCCTTGTCGCGGGCAATCTGGCGAATCTCGTCTTTGTAGTCGTTGGGATCAAACAGGTGGGTCAGGGCAAAGCCCAGAGCCACGATGATCAGCAACAGCCCGAGAAGTACCAGACCCAGGATTTTGCCGAACGCTTTCATGGGCGAGTCCTTGTAGTGTCGAATTCAAATTTAGCCAGGGAGTATAGCGCCCCGGAACCGACGACTGGTCACCGATCGCGCCTAGAGCTCATCCAGCTCCAGATGCAGTTTGGCGGCCAGTGCCTGGGCCGGCAGATGCCCGGCTGGCGCGAGCAGGCGCAAGGTGGCGCCCTGTTGTCGAGCCATTCTTTGTGCCTCGCTCACCAGCCGCTCGGCCACGCCACGGCGGCGGGTGATGCTGCGCACGCACAACTGGGACAGGTGCCAGACCGCTGGGTGCTGTTGCAGGCGCGCGGCCCCCAGCAGGCGGTCGTTGAAGCGCCCGGCGATCAGCGAGCCGTCGCCCAGGCCGGTTTCAATCAGCTCCCCGGCGTCGCTCAGCGGTGCGAACAGCCAGTGAGGGGCGTCCTGGTAGATTTTCTGCAGGTCCTGCTGATCCTGATAGCTCACGTGGTGCAGCGACTCGACAACGATGGGCATGGACTCTCCTGGGCAGGCAGTGCGGCGTCGGCCAACATGGTTGCAGGCGGGCCGGCTGTTGCGCATGGGCTCGGGCTGTTGCCGGGTGTGCCTGCAGGTTTACAGGGGGCTAAGCAGATGGGCACTGCGCCGCTATCTGTTTGCGTTTTCTGTGGCGGGCAAATGGTAACCTCTCGCCGTTCGTCCGTCCCTCTGCGACTTAACGTCGCGCTCAAATGGAGCTTTACTCAATAAAACGGTCATGCCTGCGTGCAAAGGCCGTGGGTGAAGAGCGGCCGACGAATAATTCTAACAATTGGGGGAATATCCATGAGCACTAGCACTTCGGCGGGCAGTACCGCCGTCCAGCCAGCGTTCTTGTCCAAAGAACGCATCATCGCCAAGCCCGGTTTCAACCGCTGGCTGGTTCCACCGGCCGCCCTGGCCATCCACCTGTGCATCGGCATGGCCTATGGCTTTTCCGTGTTCTGGCTGCCGTTGTCCCAGGCCCTGGGGGTGACCGCTCCGGTGGCCTGTGCGCCGGACATGAGCTATATCGCGCAGATCTTCTCGTCCCAGTGTGACTGGCCGATCTCCATGCTCGGCTGGATCTACACCCTGTTCTTCATCTTCCTCGGCTGCTCGGCGGCGATCTGGGGTGGCTGGCTGGAACGCGCCGGCCCGCGCAAGGCTGGCGTGGTCTCGGCACTGTGCTGGTGCGGCGGTCTGCTGATTTCGGCGTTGGGCATCTATACCCACCAGATCTGGTTGATGTGGCTCGGTTCCGGAGTGATTGGCGGCATCGGCCTGGGCCTGGGCTACATCTCGCCGGTCTCGACCCTGATCAAGTGGTTCCCGGACAAGCGCGGCATGGCCACCGGCATGGCGATCATGGGCTTTGGTGGCGGTGCCATGGTTGGCGCTCCGCTGGCCGCAGCGCTGATGGGTCACTTTGCCTCGCCGACTGGCGTCGGTGTATGGCAGAGCTTTCTGGTAATGGCCGCGATCTACTTCGTGTTCATGCTGGCCGGCGCCCTGTCGTACCGCGTTCCGCCCACCGGCTGGAAGCCCGAGGGCTGGACCCCGCCGGCGAAGCGAGCCGCCAACGCGATGATTACCCATCGCCATGTGCACGTGAGCGTGGCCTGGAAAACCCCGCAGTTCCGCCTGGTATGGCTGGTGCTGTGCCTGAACGTCTCGGCCGGTATCGGCATCCTCGGCATGGCTTCGCCGCTGTTGCAGGAAGTGTTCGGCGGCAAGTTGCTGGGCAATGGCTTGTCGTTCGGCGAACTGGATACCGCGCAAAAGGTCTCGATCGCGGCAATTGCTGCGGGCTTCACCGGTTTGTTGAGCCTGTTCAACATCGGTGGCCGTTTCTTCTGGGCCTCGTTCTCCGACTACCTGGGGCGTAAAAACACCTATTTCGTGTTCTTCGCCCTGGGCTTTGCCCTGTACGCGCTGATTCCGAACCTGGGCCACCTGGGCAATATCGCGCTGTTCGTGGCGGCGTTCTGCATCATCCTGTCGATGTACGGCGGCGGTTTTGCCACGGTGCCGGCCTACCTGGCGGACCTGTTCGGCACGCAGATGGTCGGTGCGATCCATGGTCGGCTGCTGACGGCCTGGGCTGCTGCCGGCGTGCTCGGTCCGGTGCTGGTGAACTACCTGCGTGAGTATCAGTTGAGCATCGGCGTCGAGCGCGCCGCGGCCTATGACATCACCCTGTACATCCTCGCCGGCCTGCTGGTGCTGGGTTTCCTGTGCAACCTGCTGGTGCGTCCGGTGGCCGACAAGTACTTCATGACCGACGCGCAACTGGCGGCCGAGCAGGCGCTGGGGCATGACAAGGGCGCCGACAGCAGCACCATGCTGGAGTGGAAGGCGTCGGCGTCGAGCCTGCCGCTGGTGATCGTGGCCTGGCTGGTGGTGGGTATTCCGCTGGCGTGGGGCGTGTGGGTCACCCTGCAAAAAACGGCGGTGCTGTTCCGCTAGGCCTCGGCCTGAGGCACAAAAAGCCGGTGCGTGATCTTCACGCGCCGGCTTTTTGCCGTGTGGCCTGGGCCAATGTCCGTTCGGCTGGCTTGTCATGACAGGTATAGCCCCGCAGCCATTGGCTCGCGCCCGTCAGGATATTGTCCGGCATGTTTCTGTTTGGCGGCCGTCGGGCCTATAATGGTCGCCTTTTTCGCCCAATGATTTTGCGGAGCTGGTGATGGCCGAACGTAAGGCGTCTGTCGAGCGCGACACTCTGGAAACCCAGATCAAAGCCTCGATCAACCTGGATGGCACCGGAAAGGCCCGATTTGATATCGGTGTTCCGTTCCTTGAGCACATGCTGGACCAGATCGCCCGTCACGGGCTGATCGACCTGGATATCGTCAGCAAGGGCGACCTGCATATCGATGACCACCACACCGTGGAAGATGTCGGTATCACCCTGGGCCAGGCGTTTGCCAAAGCCATCGGTGACAAGAAAGGCATCCGCCGTTATGGCCATGCCTATGTGCCGCTGGACGAAGCGCTGTCGCGCGTGGTGATCGACTTCTCCGGCCGCCCGGGCCTGCAGATGCACGTGCCCTACACCCGCGCCACCGTGGGCGGCTTCGACGTCGACCTGTTCCAGGAGTTCTTCCAGGGCTTCGTCAACCACGCCCTGGTCAGCCTGCACATCGACAACCTGCGCGGCACCAACACCCACCACCAGATCGAGACCGTGTTCAAGGCCTTCGGCCGTGCACTGCGCATGGCGGTCGAGCTGGATGAGCGCATGGCCGGGCAAATGCCCTCGACCAAGGGCGTCCTGTAATGCAGACGGTCGCGGTTATCGATTACGGCATGGGCAACCTGCACTCGGTGGCCAAGGCCCTCGAGCACGTAGGGGCCGGCAAGGTGCTGATCACCAGCGATGCCGATGTGATTCGCGAAGCCGACCGGGTGGTGTTCCCCGGGGTGGGGGCGATTCGCGACTGCATGGCGGAGATCCGGCGCCTGGGCTTCGACTCGCTGGTGCGTGAAGTCAGCCAGGACCGTCCATTCCTCGGTATTTGCGTGGGCATGCAAGCCCTGCTCGATCGCAGCGAAGAGAACGACGGCGTCGACTGCATCGGCCTGTTCCCGGGCCAGGTGAAGTTCTTCGGCAAGGGCCTGGTAGAAGACGGCGAGCACCTCAAAGTCCCGCACATGGGCTGGAATGAAGTGCAGCAAACGGTGGATCACCCGCTGTGGCACAACATCGCCGACCGTGCGCGCTTCTACTTCGTGCACAGCTATTACATCGCCGCCGGCAATGCGCGGCAGGTGGTGGGTGGCGGTCATTACGGCGTCGACTTCGCCGCAGCACTGGCCGATGGCTCGCGTTTCGCCGTGCAGTTCCACCCGGAGAAGAGCCATACCCATGGCCTGCAATTGCTGCAGAACTTCGCTGCCTGGGACGGGCGCTGGTAATGGCCGCCAAGAAAAAGCCGCCGATCCTGACCCTCACTCCCGAGCAGGAGAACGAGGCCAATCACAAGATCAAGCGCTTTATGGAGGATCGCTTCGAACTGGACCTGGGTTCGTTCGAAGCGGCCGAAATCCTCGATCTGTTTACCCGCGAAATTGCGCCGCACTATTACAACAGGGCGATTTTCGATGTGCAGACGCACCTTAAAGAAAGGTTCGAAAGCATCGAAAGCGACTTGTGGGCGCTCGAAAAGAATTAGGGCAGCGGCAAGCTTCAAGCTGCAAGCTGCAAGATTTGGTAGACCGCATGCTTGCAGCTAGTCGCTTGCAGCTTGCCGCTCTTTTGACGAAGGAAAAAGCATGCTAATTATTCCCGCTATCGATCTCAAGGACGGCGCCTGCGTACGACTGCGCCAGGGCCGCATGGAAGATTCCACGGTGTTCTCCGATGACCCGGTGAGCATGGCTGCCAAGTGGGTGGAGGGCGGTTGCCGTCGCCTGCACCTGGTCGACCTGAACGGTGCCTTCGAAGGTCAGCCGGTCAATGGTGAAGTGGTGACCGCGATCGCCAAGCGCTACCCGAACCTGCCGATCCAGATCGGCGGCGGCATCCGCTCCCTGGAAACCATCGAGCACTACGTCAAGGCTGGCGTCAGCTACGTGATCATCGGCACCAAGGCCGTGAAAGATCCGGCCTTCGTCGCCGAAGCCTGCCGCGCCTTCCCGGGCAAAGTCATCGTTGGCCTGGACGCCAAGGACGGCTTCGTCGCCACCGACGGCTGGGCTGAAATCAGCACCGTGCAAGTCATCGACCTGGCCAAGCAGTTTGAAGCCGACGGCGTGTCCGCCATCGTTTATACCGATATCGCCAAAGACGGCATGATGCAGGGCTGCAACGTGCCCTTCACTGCTGCGCTGGCGGCGGCCACCAGGATCCCGGTGATCGCGTCCGGCGGCATCCACAACCTGGGTGATATCAAGTCGCTGCTGGACGCCAAGGCGCCGGGCATTATCGGCGCCATCACCGGCCGTGCGATTTATGAGGGCACGCTGGATGTGGCCGAGGCTCAGGCCTTTTGTGATGGCTACGCGGCCAGCTCCAAGTCGTAAGCGGCAAGCGGCAAGTCAAGGGCGCGACTGCGGTTGGCCCTTGCTTGGCGCTTGAAGCTTGAAGCTTGCAACTCTTAATCGGAGATTAAGCCCATGGCGTTAGCCAAGCGCATCATCCCTTGCCTGGACGTCGACAACGGCCGGGTCGTCAAAGGCGTCAAGTTCGAGAACATCCGTGACGCCGGCGACCCGGTGGAAATCGCCCGTCGCTACGATGAGCAAGGTGCCGACGAGATTACCTTTCTCGACATCACCGCCAGCGTCGACGGTCGTGACACCACGCTGCATACCGTCGAGCGTATGGCCAGCCAGGTATTCATTCCGCTGACCGTGGGCGGCGGCGTGCGCACCGTGCAAGACATCCGCAACCTGCTCAACGCCGGCGCGGACAAGGTGTCGATCAACACCGCGGCGGTGTTCAACCCCGAGTTCGTGGGCGAAGCGGCGCAGCATTTCGGCTCGCAGTGCATCGTCGTCGCCATCGACGCGAAGAAGGTCTCCGGCCCGGGCGAAACCCCGCGCTGGGAGATCTTCACCCACGGCGGGCGCAAGCCTACCGGGCTGGACGCGGTGGAGTGGGCGAAGAAGATGGAAGGCCTGGGCGCCGGCGAAATCCTCCTGACCAGCATGGACCAGGACGGCATGAAAAACGGCTTCGACCTGGGCGTGACCCGCGCCATCAGCGATGCCCTGGGCATCCCAGTGATCGCCTCTGGGGGGGTCGGCAACCTGCAGCATCTGGCCGACGGCATCCTCGAAGGCCACGCCAGTGCGGTGCTGGCGGCGAGTATTTTTCACTTCGGCGAGTACACGGTTCCCGAGGCCAAGGCGTACATGGCCCAGCGCGGAATAGTTGTGCGATAGCCACTGGACAGCATGGCGGGCTCACGGCACTCTTGAGCACGCCATGGATTCCGGTAGCCCGTCATGTTCAAACGCCTGCTCCTTGTTCTTGCCAGCGCTACGCTCCTGCTTTCAGCGGCCTCTCGTGCCGCCGACACGTCCGATACCTCCCTGGTGTTGCTGACGGAAAACTTCCCCCCCTACAACATGGCCAAGAACGGCAAGAACTTCGCCCAGGGCGATAACATCAACGGCATCGCCGTGGATATCGTGCGGGAAATGTTCAAGCGCGCCGGGATCAATTACAGCCTCACCCTGCGTTTCCCCTGGGAGCGGATCTACAAGCTGGCCCTGGAGCAGCCGGGTTACGGCGTGTTCGTCATGGCGCGCCTGCCGGACCGCGAGCCGCTGTTCAAGTGGGTCGGCCCGATCGGCCCGGATGACTGGATCATGCTGGCCAAGGCCGACAGCAAAATCACCCTGGAGAACCTGGAGCAGGCGCGCCAGTACAAGATCGGCGCCTACAAGGGCGACGCCATCGCCGAGACCCTGGCCAAGCAGGGCCTGGCACCGCTGGTGGTGCTGCGTGACCAGGACAACGCGAAGAAGCTGCTCAACGGTCAGATCGACCTCTGGGCCACCGGCGACCCGGCCGGGCGCTACCTGGCCAGGCAGGAAGGCATCACCGGTCTCAAGACCGTGCTGCGTTTCAATAGTGCCCAGTTGTACATGGCCCTGAACAAAGACGTCCCCGACGAAATCGTCACCAGACTCCAAACCGCCCTGGACCAACTGCGCAAAGAAGGCGTGGTCGACGAAATCATGGGGCGTTATCTCTAGAGCAGCGGCAAGCCGCAAGCCACAAGTGAGATCAGGTCCGCGGCGCTTTGGCTTTGGCTTTGGCTTGCAGCTTGAAACTTGCCGCTGCCCCTACCTGTACCTACCGTCTTTGCCGTGTGCCGCTGTGGCCTGGTTGCTGCGCACGCTGATCATCAATTTGATATCGATCCACTCGATGCCCTGGGCCTTGAGCTTGGGCAGCTCGCGTTCGAGTACGGCCAGGGTCTGTGGATAAGGGTGGCCGATCATCACCGCCGAGCCCTGCTTGTGTGCCAGGTTGATGGCGGTTTGCAGTTGCCCGGCGATGGCGGCCTCGGTGCGCTCGTCGTCGAGGAAGACGTCCCGCGAAACACTGGCCAGGCCGATTTTCTGGGCCTCGGCGGCGGCGACGGTCTGCGCGCTGGTGCGGCTGTCGACAAAGAATTTGTGGCGGCGCTGCAACTCAGCCATCAACCAGGCCATGGCCTGCGGCTGGGCGGTCATGCGGCTGCCCATATGGTTGTTGATGCCGCTGGTGTAGGGCACGGCCTTGAACGCCGCATCGAGACGCTTTTGCAGTTCTTCGATGGGCAGCTCGGGGTGCCAGGCAAAAGGACCGGTGGCCGGGTCCATGGGCATGTGCAGGATGACGATCTTGCCGGCGCGATGGGCCTCGCGGGCGAATTCGGCGGCGTGGGGAGTGTCGGGCATGATCGCGGTGGTCACCGGCCCTGGCAGGGCCAGCACGCGGCGGTCCCGGGGCAGGTTTTGCCCAAGGTCGTCGATGATCAGGGTCAGGTAGGCCTTGCGTGGCGCCTGGGAGCTTTCAGCAGCCTGGGCCGGGATCACATTCAGAAGACACAACAGGGCGACCAGGAGCCCCCACCACAACCTTGAAACGGGTTGGCGCTGGCGGGTCAGGGGGATGCGTAGCATGGGATTGGGCGGCGGCCTTTGGACGGGTGGTGAGGCGCCATTGCCGGCGAGGGGCGTGCCCCTCGGGCTCCCGCGGAAGGCGCGGGAGCCGCTTTGCCGGCGATGGGTTTGACGGTCAGCGACCGCGGGTGATGCTCAAGCCCTTGAGCAGGCTCAGCGCCTGGGCCAGTTGGTAGTCGTCGTCCTGCGGCATCGGCTTGGCCTTGCTCGCCGAACCGCTCGGCTTGTCGGCGCCGCCGTTGCCATTGCCCAGGTGACCTTGGAGATCGGCTTCCTTGAAGTATTCGCCGTCCTGGGACTCGCTGGTGATCTTGGCGCGACGCACCTCGATGTCCGGCACGATGCCCTGGGCCTGGATCGAGCGCCCATTGGGGGTGAAGTACAGCGCGGTGGTGATCTTCAGCGCGCGGTCGTTGTTCAGGGGCAGTACGGTTTGCACCGAACCTTTGCCGAAGCTGGTGGTGCCCATCAGCACTGCGCGTTTCTGGTCTTGCAGGGCGCCGGCGACGATTTCCGAGGCCGAGGCGCTGCCGCCGTTGATCAGCACCACCATCGGCACGGCTTCGCTTTCGTCCTTGCCGGTGGCCGAGAAGCGCAGCTCGGAGTTGGCGATACGGCCCTTGGTGTAGACGATCAGGCCCTTGGTGATGAAGTGGTCGACCACTTCCACCGCCGATTGCAGCACGCCACCCGGGTTGTTACGCAGGTCGAGAATGATCCCGCTGAGTTTCTTGCCGTTGTCCTTGCGCAGCTTGGCCAGGGCCTTGGAGACTTCTTCGCCGGTCTTGACCTGGAACTGGGTGATGCGGATGTAGCCGTAGCCCGATTCCAGCAACTGGCTCTTCACGCTTTTGACCTGGATCGTGGCGCGGGCCAGGGTCACGTCGAAAGGTGTACCGCCGTCGCGGACCAGGGTCAGGGTGATCTTCTGCCCGAGTTTGCCGCGCATCTTGTCCACGGCTTCGGTCATGGTCTGGCCACGGGTCGGCTGGCCGTTGATCTTGACGATCAGGTCGCCGGCCTGGATCCCGGCCTTGGACGCCGGGGTGTCGTCGATCGGCGACACCACTTTGATAAAGCCGTCTTCGGCGCCGACTTCGATGCCCAGTCCACCGAATTCACCGCTGGTGCTTTCCTGCAGCTCGGCAAAATCTTCCGGCCCCAGGTAGGCGGAGTGCGGGTCGAGGTTGCTGAGCATGCCTTTGATGGCGTTTTCCAGCAGGGTCTTGTCGTCGACCGGTTCGACATACGCGGCTTTGATACGGTCCATGACCTCGGCAAAGGTGCGCAGCTCTTCGAGCGGCAATGGCGCCTTGGTGGTCGCGGCGGCTGCCGATTGAGCAGTTTCTGCGGCGAACGCCAGCGGCGCGCCGATCACCAGAGCGATCGTCAGGGCCAGCGAGGTGAGGCGGGACAAATGCAGCATGTCGAACGAACTCCTAAATTAGGTAACGGCGCTTATCCTTGCGCGCGGCACCATTGTGCCGGGTCGCTGGGGCGGCCCTGCTGACGAATAGCGAAGTACAGCGCAGGTGTGTCTTGTCCGCCACTATTACCGACCGTGGAAATGGACTCACCGGCTTTGACAATGTCGCCAGCTTCTTTAAGCAATGTCTGGTTGTGTCCGTAGAGGCTGAGGTAACCGTTGCCGTGGTCGAGGATCACCAGCAAGCCGGCGCCGCGCAACCAGTCGGCAAACACCACGCGACCACCATGTACGGCGTGTACCTGGCTGCCGGCGCTGGCGCTGATCATCACCCCGTCCCATTTGGTACGGGCGTCGTCGCCACGGGATTCACCAAAGCGTGCAAGCAGTCGACCATCAACAGGCCATGGAAGTTTTCCCCGGGCTGAAGCAAAAGGTCCGCCGAAGGATGCGCCTGAACTTGAAACCAGGGGGCCAGGCGCTGATCTGGTTGGTTTGCGTGGGGCATCGCTGGCGTCTGCCTGGGCCTCACGTAAACGCTTTTTTTCGGCTTCCTGCTGGGCGATCAGCGCTTTCTGTCGCGCCTCTTCTGCCTCTCGAGCCTGGCGGGCCAGGGTTTCCTCGATGGTTTTCAGGACTTTCGACAGGTCGGCCTGGTCTTGCTCGCGGGCTTGCAGCTTCTGGTCGCGGGCCTTCACATCGTCGTTGAGCTTGGCCAGGACCTGCTGGCGTTCCTTGCGGACTTTGTCGAGTTCTTCGCGCTGGCTGTCGAGGCTGCTTTTCTGCACCAGCAACTGGGCCTGCTGCAGGGAGATGTCTTTTTCGACATTGGCCAGTTGGCGCAGGGTTTCGTTGAAGTTCTTCAACTGCTCCAGGCGTGCCTGGCTCAGGTAGTCGTAATAGGTCAGGGTGCGGGCGAATTTTTCCGGATTCTGCTGGTTGAGCAACAGCTTGAGGTATTCCTGACGGCCGTTCTGGTAGGCCGCACGGGCCTGGATCGCGATCAGCCGTTGCTGTTCAGTGCGCGCGCTCTGGAGTTTTTTTTTCTCCTCATCGAGTCGCTGCAGCTCGGTCTCGCTTTTCTTCAGCTCTTTTTGCAGGGTTTCGACCTGCTTTTCCAGCTTGCCCATCTCGGTTTCGGTGCCGCGCAGGTCTTTTTGCACGCCGGATTTTTCTTCCTGCAGCTTGCCCAGCAGCTTTTTCAGCTCGGTAATGTCCTGACGCGTGGCGTCCAACTGTTGTTGGGTTTGCGCGCGCTCATCGGCAAACGCCGGTTGGAGCAGACAGATCAGAGCAAGGGCAATCAGCGAGCGAAGCATAGAGGCGGGCGACACCAGGGAAAGGGACGGCCTAGTATGCCCGCGCATCGCCGCAAAAAAAACGCCTCAAAGCCAACTGCTTTGAGGCGTTCGTCATAAAAAGCCGTTTCCGGCCGGTTTTGGGCCTTTTGCTATCAAACTAGGATCGATTTGCCGGTCATCTCTTCAGGCTGCTTGAGGCCCAGCAGCTTGAGCATGGTCGGCGCGACATCGGCCAGGACCCCGCCTTCGCGCACTTTCAGTGCACGTTTGCCGACATAAATGAACGGCACCGGCTCGGTGGTGTGGGCGGTGTGTGCCTGACCGGTGGATTCGTCGGACATTTGCTCGACGTTGCCATGATCGGCGGTGATCAGGGCTTCGCCCCCGACCTTCTCCAGGGCGTCGACAATCCGCCCTACACACAGGTCCAGGCATTCCACGGCCTTGACCGCCGCGTCGAACACGCCGCTGTGGCCGACCATGTCGCCGTTGGCGTAGTTGACGATGATCACGTCGTAGCGCTGGTGTTCGATGGCGTCGACGATCTTGTCGGTGACTTCCGGGGCGCTCATTTCCGGCTGCAGGTCATAGGTGGCGACCTTGGGCGACGGGATCAGGATGCGTTCTTCACCGGGGAAGGGCTCTTCACGGCCGCCGGAGAAGAAGAAGGTCACGTGGGCGTATTTTTCGGTTTCGGCGATGCGCAGCTGGGTCTTGCCGTTTTTCGCCAGGTAGTCGCCGAGGACGTTTTCCAGGCTGCCGGGCGCAAAGGCCGCTGGCGCGGGGATGCTGGCGGCGTATTGGGTGAGCATGACGAAGCCGGCCAGTTTCGGCTGGCGGGCGCGCTCGAAGTCCTTGAAGCCGTCCTCGACGAAGACCCGGGTCAACTCGCGGGCGCGGTCGGCGCGGAAGTTCATGAACACCACGGCGTCGCCGTCTTCGACCTTTACCGGCTCGCCCAGGGTGGTGGCTTTGACGAATTCGTCGCTTTCGCCACGTTCGTAGGCAGCCTGCAGGCCGGCCTGGGCATCGGCGGCGTTGAATTCAGCCTGGCCGTCGACGATCAGGTTGTAGGCCTGGGCCACGCGGTCCCAGCGATTGTCGCGGTCCATGGCGAAGTAGCGCCCGATCAGGCTGGCGATACGGCCCTTGCCCAGGGTCTTGAAGGATTCATCCAGCAGTTCGATGGACGACTGGGCGCTTTTAGGCGGGGTGTCGCGGCCATCGAGGAAGGCGTGCAGGTAGATTTTGTCGGCGCCACGCTTGAATGCCAGCTCGGCCATGGCCACCAGGTGGTCCTGGTGGCTGTGCACGCCGCCGTCGGACAGCAGGCCGAGGATGTGCACGGCCTTGCCCGCCGCCACGGCTTTATCCACGGTGGCGCATAGGGTCGGGTTCTCGAAAAAATCGCCGTCGCGGATCGATTTGGTCACCCGGGTGAAGTCCTGGTACACCACGCGCCCGGCGCCGAGGTTCATGTGGCCGACTTCGGAGTTGCCCATTTGCCCGTCCGGCAGGCCGACATCCATGCCCGAACCCGAGATCAGGCCGTTCGGCATGCTGGCGCACAAGCGGTCCAGGACCGGCTTCTTGGCCGAATAGACGGCGTTGGATTCGTGGCTCTCGCTGTGACCGAAGCCATCCAGAATCATCAGGACCAAAGGTTTAGGCGTGGTAGTCATAGATTCCACTCGTGGCTGGATTGGGGGAGGTGTTTAAAAAGGGAGTGGCAGTTTAAAGCTAAGTTCCGGTGCCGTCACCGCCGGGCGGGGTTTGGCCGACCTTGAGGGCTGTGTATACTGGCCGACATTTTAACGCCCTGGAACCTCCTTGATGGTTGCTCACCTGATTCAATTCGCCACTGATCACTACTTGCTCGTCGGCGCCTTCGTCATCTTGTTGGCTCTGTTGATCGCCCATGAGTTGAGCCGCGGCGGCCGCAGCCTCAGCACCCGCGAGCTGACCGCACTGGTCAACAGCGAGCAGGGCGTAGTGATCGATATCCGTCCATCCAAGGACTTCGCCGCAGGCCACATCGTGGGCGCGCTGAACATTCCCCAGGACAAACTGATGGCTCGCGTCGGCGAGCTGGAAAAACACAAGGCCAAGACCCTCATTCTGGTCGACGCCCAAGGCCAGCATTCAGGCATTCACGCTCGCGAACTGCTGAAGGCCGGCTTTACCGCCGCCAAGCTGTCCGGTGGCATTGGTAGCTGGAAAGCCGACAATCTGCCGTTGGTGAAGTGATATGGCCGCTGTCGTCGTCTACTCAAGTGATTACTGCCCTTACTGCTCGCGGGCCAAGCACCTGCTCGAGAACAAAGGCGTAGCCTTCGAAGAGATCAAGGTCGATGGCAAGCCCCAGGTGCGCGCCGAAATGGCCCAGAAGGCCGGACGCACGTCCGTGCCACAGATCTGGATCGGCAGCACCCATGTGGGCGGTTGTGATGATTTGTTCGCCCTGGAGCGCGCCGGCAAGCTCGACGCGCTGCTCAAGGCTTGACCGAACCCCCCAAAATAGTCGAACCCTCTAGTAGCCCCGAGATCAAGAAGGATCCGAGATGACTGACCAACAGAACACCGCCGCTACCGAAGACGAAAGCGCTCCACAATTTTCCCTGCAACGCATTTACGTGCGTGACCTGTCCTTTGAAGCTCCGAAAAGCCCGGCGATCTTCCGCCAGCAGTGGGAGCCAAGCGTCGGCCTGGACCTGAACACCCGCCAAAAACCACTGGAAGGCGACTTCCACGAAGTGGTCCTGACCTTGTCGGTGACCGTGAAAAACGGTGAAGAAGTGGCATTCATCGCTGAAGTGCAACAGGCCGGGATCTTCCTGATCAAGAACCTGGACGAGGCTTCCATGAGCCACACCCTGGGTGCCTTCTGCCCGAACATCCTGTTCCCGTACGCGCGCGAAGCGCTGGACAGCCTGGTGACCCGTGGTTCGTTCCCGGCACTGATGCTGGCGCCGGTGAACTTCGACGCGCTGTACGCCCAGGAGCTGCAACGCATGCAGTCGGCTGGCGAAAACACCGTCCAATAAACCGCACCTGCAGTACGAAAAAAGCGCCGTTCAAGGCGCTTTTTTCATGTTCGGCCCAGCGATTTCCAACCACCACCTGCACCCGCCTGTAACCGCTGCCGAGCCCGCGAGGCTGCGCTTGGGGGCATCTGCAGTTGGAGTGTTTAGCAGGCTTGCGCCGACGGCTGAAACTTACTTGAAACCCAACTGCCGCCAGCCTTCATAGACGGCGACGGCCACGGTGTTGGACAGGTTCAGGCTGCGGCACCCTTCGCGCATCGGCAGGCGCAGGCGCTGCTCGCCGGGCAGGGCGTCCAGCACTTCGGCGGGCAGGCCGCGGCTTTCCGGGCCGAACAAAAAGGCATCGCCCTCGGCAAAGCTGGCATCGTGGAACGGCCGCGAGCCCTTGGTGGTGAAGGCGAACAAGCGGGGCTGGCCGAGGCTTTCCAGGCAACTGACGAGGTCGGCATGGCGTTGCAGGGTGGCGTATTCGTGATAGTCGAGGCCGGCACGGCGCAGGCGCTTGTCGTCCATGTCGAAACCCAGCGGTTCGATCAAATGCAGGTGGCAGCCACTGTTGGCGCACAGCCTGATAACGTTGCCGGTATTCGGCGGAATTTCTGGTTGAAAGAGGATGACGTGAAACATGCACGGCTCCGAAGAGAAAGACAGGCTGCATTCTACGCCTGAAGAAGACCCCAGGCCGAAGCTAATGCTGCGGGTGTTCGGCTCGTTGGCGATTGTCGGTTTGATGGTGGGGCTGATGATTGGCCGGCTGACGACCCCCGAGCCCACGCTGCTGCAGCAGGTGGAGGTGCAGCCCGATGGCCTGGTGGTGTGGTTCAGCCAGGAACCCAAGGTGCATGGCGAACACATCGACGGCACCGTGGCGCTGTTGTTCGATGCCCAGGGTCCGGCGCAGAACGGTCGGCTGAAGGTCAATGACAAGGATGTGAACTGGCGGGTCAGGGCGGCGGATGCGGGGTTGCTGCTGAACCTGGTGGCGGCGCGACCGCTGCGTGGCGAGTGGGCCGGGAGCAAGGTCGACGGACGCTGGAAGCTGCAGATCCATCTGCGGGAGGAATAAAAGAGGGAATCCCCGGCCTGCCTGTACCAAGGTCCCCAAAACGGGTGGGCTCGTCGCTGTGAGCGTGATGAGCCTGGTGTAAAAGAGGGAATCCCCGGCCTGCCTGTACCAAGGTCCCCGAAACGGGTTGGGCTCGTCGCTGTGAGCGTGGTGAGCCCGGTGTTAAAGAGGGGATCCCCGGCCTGCCTGTACCAAGGTTCCCGAAACTGGGTTGTGCTTGGGGTATAGCAGGGGGCGTGCCAATGTTCGAAAAGAATGTATTTGTTGCCGGCATCAAGGCTTGAAAGCCCCGTAGTACGGGGCTTTTACCTTTTCGAAAGGCCGTTATTCGAATCCGAACTCCGCGAGACTCAAGGCCCGCTCCGTGCCCGATCACGGGGCACCGCGCATTCAGGCAGTGCAAAAGTCGCCCTCCTGGCCGCCAACATAAACCCCACGCAGAAATGCCAACCTGCAGCCGCTGCCGAGCCTGCGAGGCTGCGCTGGCCAGGGAGGTCGCCGAAGAGTGTCAGGTGGTTTTGTGGTGGTTGCGCGGGTCGGCGTCCGAACGCGGCCCGAGCCTGCGGCAGCGGCTACCAGAGTCTGTAGCCGCTGCCGAGCTGGCGAGGCTGCGCTGGCCGGGGAGGTCGCCGAAGGGATGTCAGGAGGTTTTGCGGTGGTTGCGCGGGCCAGCGTCCGAACGCGGCCCGAGCCTGCGACAGCGGCTACAGCTCAGCCTTCCTCGCCTTCGTCATCGTCACCGCCATCGACCTTCATCCCCAGCTCCTTGATCTTGCGGGTCAAGGTGTTGCGGCCCCAGCCCAAGAGCACGGCGGCATCGCGACGGCGGCCGGCGGTGTGCTTGAGGGCGGTCTCGATCATGATCCGCTCGAAGCTCGGCACCGCGCTGTCCAGCAGGCTCGACTGACCACGGGCCAAGGCCTGGTCGGCCCATTGGCGCAGCGCCTGTTCCCAGTTGGTCACTGGCGCCGAGTCCTGCGGCAGGCTCAGCAGCTCCGGCGGCAGGTCGCTGATGTGCACTTCGCGCCCCGAAGCCATGACCGTGATCCAGCGGCAGGTGTTCTCCAACTGACGCACGTTGCCTGGCCACGGCAGGTTCTTCAGGTATTCCTCGGTCTCGCTTTTCAGCAGCTTCGGCTCGACCGCCAGCTCCTGGGCGGCGCGGCTGAGGAAGTGGCGGGCGAGGGTCGGGATGTCTTCGCGGCGATCGGACATCCGTGGAATATGGATGCGGATCACGTTCAGGCGGTGAAACAAATCCTCACGGAACTTGCCGGCGTGGACCAGGGTTTCCAGGTTCTGGTGGGTCGCGGCGATGATCCGCACATCGACCTTGACCGGCGTGTGCCCGCCGACCCGATAGAACTCGCCATCGGCCAGCACCCGCAACAGGCGGGTCTGGGTTTCGGCCGGCATGTCGCCGATCTCATCGAGAAACAGCGTGCCGCCATCGGCCTGTTCAAAGCGCCCGCGACGCAGGTTGGCCGCGCCGGTGAAGGCGCCTTTTTCGTGGCCGAACAACTCGGACTCCATCAAGTCCTTGGGAATCGCCGCCATGTTCAGCGCAATGAACGGCGACGCCGCACGCGGGCTGTGGCGATGCAGGGCGTGGGCCACCAGCTCTTTGCCGGTGCCGGATTCGCCGTTGATCAACACCGTGATGTTGGAGTGGCTCAGGCGGCCAATGGCGCGAAACACTTCCTGCATCGCCGGCGCTTCGCCGATGATTTCCGGGGTCCGGGCCAGGGCGGGCACCACTTCCAGGCCTTGCTGCTCCTGGGCGTGCTGGTTGGCGCGCTTGACCAGTGACACCGCCTCATCCACATCGAACGGCTTGGGCAGGTACTCGAAGGCGCCTCCCTGATAGGACGCGACAGCGCTGTCCAGGTCCGAATGGGCGGTCATGATAATCACCGGCAAGCGCGGGTGCTGCTCGCGGATCCGCGCCAACAGGTCCAGGCCGCTGGCACCGGGCATCCGGATATCGGAAATGATCACGTCCGGTTGCTGGCGCGCCAGGCGACTCATCACGCCATCGGCACTGTCGAAGCTCTGGGTGGTCATGCCTTCCTGCTGCAAGGCTTTTTCCAGGACCCAACGGATAGAACGGTCGTCATCGACGATCCACACGGTTTCACTACGGCTCATGTCGATGGGGCTCCTTGTTCCAGTGGCAGAAAGATCGAGAACGTGGTGTGGCCAGGATGGCTGTCACATTCGATCAGGCCCTGGTGCTGGCTGATGATGTTCTGGGTAATGGCCAGGCCCAGCCCGGTACCGTCCGGGCGGCCGCTGACCATGGGGAAGAAGATGGTTTCCTGCAGGTCTGCAGGGATCCCTGGGCCGTTGTCGATGAT
Organism: Pseudomonas sp. CF161; assembly: GCF_000416215.1. Lineage (NCBI taxonomy): Bacteria > Pseudomonadati > Pseudomonadota > Gammaproteobacteria > Pseudomonadales > Pseudomonadaceae > Pseudomonas > Pseudomonas sp. CF161. The sequence continues at coordinate 166,785 of NZ_ATLP01000111.1, read as the reverse complement.
CTCGATCTTGGTCACCAGGCGATGGCGCACGTGGCCGATGGTGAACTGGCGCATGGCCCGGGTACGCAGGCTGATGCGGCCCAGGCGCAGTTCATTCTGGCTGCTGATGGCCTGCATCGCGTTGCGCACGATGTTGAGCACCGCCTGGATCATCTGCTCGCGGTCGATCAATACATCGGGAATGCTGGGGTCGTAGTCGCGCACCAGGGTGATGCAACCCTGGCTTTCGGCTTCCACCAGGCTGCTGACCCGTTCCAGAACTTCATGCACATTGCACATGGCCAGGGACGGCAGCTTGTTCGAGCCGAGCATGCGGTCCACCAGGTTTCGCAGGCGGTCGGCTTCTTCAATGATGACGTTGGTGTAGTCCTTGAGGCTTTCTTCCGGCAGCTCCCGGGCCAGCAACTGGGCGGCGCCGCGAATCCCGCCGAGGGGGTTCTTGATTTCATGGGCCAGGCCGCGCACCAGCATCTTGCTGGTTTCCTGCTTGGACAGCTGGGCCTCTTCCTTGGTGATGCGCAGCAGCCGGTCGCGAGGGTGGACCTCCAGCAGCAGCAAGGTGTCGCCGTTGCTCAGAATCGGCGTCACCGCGTAATCCACGGTCAGGGTCTGGCCGGTCAGCGCGGTGAGCATGGCTTCACGCTTGGTGAAGGGGTGAGCCTGCTCCACGGCCTGGCGCAAGGAGCTCAGCGCTTCGGCCGACTCGGTGAACAACTCGCTGATGAATTGCCCGTGGCTGCGTTGTCCGCTGATGGCCAGGAGCATTTCCGCGGCCGGGTTCATGTACTCAAGGCGCAGGTCGGCGTTGAGCAGAATGGTCGCGGTGGTCAGGTTGTCGAGTAGCAAGCGGTGCAATTGGTCGCTGATGGTCATTAGGACCTCTTTTGGAGCAAAACACTTCGGGGCCGATCCCGCAGTGCGCGCGCGGGTAAAGCGCTGAGTGAGGAAAATGCAAAAACCAAACCAAGGCTCCGAAAAGAAGCGTCAAAGCCCTGAAACAGCCGTTTGAAGCTCGATTGCGTGGCGCTTGGCCAGCTTTGACGGGTATTTTCGAACCAAAATGGGCCGGGTAATGGGTATCGGGGCGCGGACGCGCACCAATATAGTGCGCTTCCTGAACGAGTGCTCTAAAGAATAGCCGCTGCCTGTGACGAAGCGATCAGCGCTGCGCTTTTGTGCGGCGCACCACGCACAAGGCCCGCTCGGGGCGGGCCTTGTCGTTCAGTCAGGAGCGAACGCGTCCTATCGGGCACGCTCCTGCGCCACCGATGGGGACTCGGTCAGCGGGCGGGCTGGGGCAAGCCGCCCAGGTCCTGATGCGCCGGGCGAGGGCTGTCTGCCGGGGCGATGCTCGCAGTGCCGGCTTCGCGCGCCAGTTCATCGGCATCCGCCTGCTCGGCGGTCGACAGCTCGGCGGCGTTATGGCCGATGCGCTTGAGCAACAGCAGCATGCACACCAGCGACACCACGGCATAGCAGGCCGATGCGATGGCCACGCCGACGATGCTCCCGGTGCCGTTGAGGATGCTTTGCGCCAGTACCGGCGTGGCGCCGCCCACCAGCAACGAGCACAGCTGATAGGAAATCGACAGCCCGCTGTAGCGCACCCGGGTCGGGAAGGCGCGGGCGAGGATGCCGCCGACGGCCCCGTAGAACATCGAGTGCGGCACGGTGGCCAGGCACATGCCGAGCACGGCGATCCAGTAAGTGCCAGTTTCCACCGCGAAGAACATCGCCGGCATCAGGAAAAATTCCGGCACCACCATCAGCACCACGGCCTTGCGCATGTCCATGCGTGACACCAGCACCGCGCCCAGGGGCTGGGTGATGAACTGCACCACCAGGGCGATGATGATCACGCTGAGGAACGTGCTCTGGGTGTAGCCCAGCTCCTTGGTGGCCCAGGACAGGGCAAAGGTGCTTTTGAAGTAGGTGACGTGGATGATCGGCAACACCCCGGCCCCCAGCAGCACGATTTTCCAGTGGCTGCGCAGCACCTCGAGGATCGGCAGCTTGACGGTCTTTTTCTGCTGGATCAGGCGCTTCATGTCGTCCGACTCTTCGAGCTTGAGGCGGATCACCATGCCGACGATGACCAGCGCCGCCGAGAACAGGAACGGAATGCGCCAGCCCCAGAGCAGGAAGTCCGGCGCCGGCAGCGCACTGAGGGCGAAGAACACCAGGGTCGCCAGCAGGTTGCCGGCCGGTGAGCCTTGCTGGGCGAAGGCGGCGTAGAGAATGCCCTTGCCCTTGGGCGCGCTTTCACTGGCGATCAGCACCGCGCCGCCCCATTCACCGCCGACCGCGATGCCCTGGATGATGCGCAGCGCCACCAGGGCGATCGGCGCCCAGATGCCGATCTGCAGGTAGGTGGGCAGCAGGCCGATGCAGGTGGTGGCGATGCCCATCATGATCAGGGTGATGACCAGGGTGGTCTTGCGCCCGATCTTGTCGCCCAGGTGGCCGAAGATGATGCCGCCGACCGGGCGTGCGACAAAGCCGGCCCACAGGGTCAGGAACGACAGCAGGGTCGCGGTGCCCGGTGGCAGGTCGGCGGGGAAGAACACTTTGCCGAAGACCAGGGCGGCCGCGATCCCGTAGGCATAGAAGTCATACCATTCGATGGTGGTGCCGATGAATGAGGCAACGCCCGCTTTGCGGGCTTTTTTGTGGGCAGCAGCTTCCAGGGCGGGATTCATGTTCACTTCCTGCTTGTTGTTATTGTTATGTGCGCCCCGCGCCATTTTCTGCCGAAAGTGGCGCGGACATTTCACTGGGCGAATCGGCGCATGAGGTTCTTGCAAGGTCCGACTGCTCGGAGCCTATACAGGCAGGTATGAAAAAAATAATGATTAAAACTTATTGTTTGATACGTGATTTCGTATGGTCGCCCGGGCTCAGGGCTCCGTTGTTGCGGGGTGTTGCAGGGCCTTGAGCAGCGCCAGGAAACTCTCGGCGGCGGCCGCCGGTTTGTCGGCATGACGAATCGCATGGATCTCTGAAAGCGCGCCATCGCCCTCGATCTCGCAGTAATGCACCCCTTGTTGCCGAATCATGGCCAGGGTCTGCGGGACCAGTGCCACACCCATTTCGTAGGCCACCATCGCCACCACGGTTTGCCAGAGCCGTGTCTCATGGCGGATGCGCGGGCTGAACCCGGCGGCCACGCAGCGGGCGATGATCAGGTCGTGATAGTGCGGCGAGACGTTGCGCGGAAACAGAATGAAATCATCGCCGGCCAGTTGTGCCAGGTCGATCCGCTGTTGCTGCGCCAGGGGGTGCCCCTCGGGCAGGCAGCAGAGAAAGGGTTCGGCCAGCACCGGCTCGCAGTGGATGCTCGCGGTGAAGGTGTTGCCATGCACGAAGCCGATATCGATCTGGCCGCGTTGCAGGGCCTGGACCTGTTCGGCGCTGTTCATTTCCATCATCACCACTTCGGTGTCCGGGTGTTGCTGCTCGAAGGTCTTCACCGCCTGGGGCAGGCCGCGGTGCAGGATCGAGTTGACGAAACCGACACTCAGGCGCCCGACAAAACCCTGGGCCGAACGCTGGGTCAGGCGCCGCGCCTGCTCGGCGCGCAGCAGCAGGTAACGCGCCTCGTCGAGCAGCACCTGGCCGGCATTGGTCAGGCTCACCGACTTGTTGTTGCGGATCAGCAGCTGGATATCCAGCTGGCTCTCGAGCTTTTTGATGTCGAAACTCAGCGCCGGTTGCGAGATGAACAGGCGAGTCGCGGCGCGCCCGAAATGCAGTTCTTCGGCCACCGCGACGAAGTAGCGCAACTGTTTGAGGTCCATGCTGATCCCCTGCTCTACGATTTGGTTTTCTTATCGTAGTGGAATGATTTTGTATTAGATACTTATCGATGGCGGTTCTAGTCTCGGCGCACAAGAACCAGGAGACGCCCCATGAACGTCGAGCCACACGCCACCGAAGACAGCCTGAACATCCCCGATAGCCGGGGCCTGAATCTATTCGAATGCGATGCCGGGCTGGCTGCGCTGCTCAAGGTCTACCTGCCGGCGCAGGTCTATGGGCAATGGCTGCCGACCTGGCAGCGCCTGGGGGCCAGGGCCGGTGGCGAGCTGGACGTGCTGGCCCTGTCGGCCGACAAAAATCCCCCGGTACTGCTTCCCCGTACCCGACGTGGGGAAAACCTGCAAAGCATCGCCAAGCACCCGGACTTCGTTGCGCTGGAGCGTGTCGCCTATGCCGAACTGGGCTTGGCCGCCATGAGCCATCGCCCCGAGCCGGCGCTGCCGCTGGTGAAGTACGCGCTGACCTACCTGTTCGTGCAGGCCGAGTTCGGCCTGTGCTGCCCGGTGAGCATGACCGACTCCCTGACCCGCACCCTGCGCAAGTTCGGGGCCCCGGAACTGGTGGAGCGCTACCTGCCGCAGCTGGCGTCCCAGGATTTTGACCAACTGTTCCAGGGCGCCATGTTCATGACCGAGCAGGCGGCCGGCTCCGATGTGTCGCGCACCGAAACCCGGGCGCGGCTTGAGAATGGCGAATGGCAGCTGTTTGGCGAAAAGTGGTTCTGTTCCAACCCGGATGCCGACCTGGCCATGGTGCTGGCCCGGCCTGAGGATGCCCCGGCGGGCATGGCCGGGGTCACCCTGTTTTTGCTGCCCAGGCTGCGCCCCGATGGTTCGCGTAACGCCTACCGGATCCAGCGCCTGAAGGACAAGCTGGGCAGCCGCTCGATGGCCAGTGGCGAGATCACCCTGGAAGGCGCCACCGCGTACCTGATCGGTGAAGTCGGCCGTGGTTTTCAGCAGATGGCCGACATGGTCAACATGTCGCGCCTGTCCAACGGGGTGCGCGCGGCAGGCTTGATGCGGCGTGGCCTTAACGAGGCGCTGTTTATCGCGCGCCAGCGCCGAGCCTTCGGCAAGCACCTGATCGAAATGCCGCTGATGCAGCGCCAGTTGCTGAAGATGATGCTGCCCACCGAGCAGGCTCGCTCGATGTTCATGCAGATCGCCACGTTGCTGCCTCGTGCCGACGGTGGCGATGAAGCGGCGCGCAAGTGTGTGCGCATCCTCACCCCGATGATCAAGTTCCGCGCCTGCCGCGATGCGCGGCGGGTGACCGGCGATGCCATGGAGGTGCGCGGTGGGGTCGGTTACATCGAAGAGTGGAGTGACGGGCGGCTGGTGCGTGACGCGCACCTGGGCTCGATCTGGGAAGGCACCAGCAACATTGTTGCGCTGGATATCGCCCGCGCCGTGACCCGCGAGCAGGCCCTGGAACCCTTGCAGAAAATGCTCGCGCAATTGCTCGCCGAAGCCGACTTGCCGGAGCCCAGCCGGCGTCTGTTCGAGGTGACCCTGCAGCGTACGGTGAGCCACTTCGACGAGGTGGCCCGGCAGCGCCAGGACGAACAGGTGCGCCAGGCCGGCAGCGCCTTGTATCACCTTGCCAGTGGGATTTTCATGGCCTGGGAAGCCTGTCGCCAGGCGCCTGACTATCGGCGCCTGGCCCTGGCCCATCTGCTGTTGCAGCACAAGTTGCTGCCCCGCGACCCGCTGCGTTCGGCGCCGGTGATCGACGCCGCGCTGCTGGCGAACCTGGCCAATGAGCGTCCGCTGTCGCTGGCTGAAGCCATGCAGTTGCTGCCTGCCTGAACGGCATTTCCCCTCTTTGCTGGAGAACACAGATGAACCCAACCCAAGGTGCCCTGGCCGGCCTCAAAGTCATCGACCTCAGCCGCGTGCTGGGCGGCCCTTACTGCTCCCAGGCCCTGGCTGACCATGGCGCCGAAGTGATCAAGCTCGAGCCGTTGGGCGGCGACGAAACCCGTGGCTGGGGGCCACCCTTCGAAGGTGACGATGCCTCGTACTTCAAGGGCGTGAACCGCAACAAGCAGGGGATCGCCGTTGACCTGTCGCGGCCCGAGGGCCTGGACCTGTTGATGCAACTGCTGGAAGGCGCCGACGTGCTGGTGGAGAACTTCAAGCCAGGCACCCTGCAGCGCTGGGGGATCGGTTATGCCGAGGTGCTGAGCCAGCGCTTCCCGGGGCTGATTCATTGCGCGATTTCCGGCTTTGGCGGCGACGGGCCCTTGGGCGGCTTGCCCGGCTACGACGCGGTGATCCAGGCAATGGCGGGCTTGATGAGCGTCAACGGCGAAGGCGATGGCGGGCCGTTGCGCATCGGCCTGCCGATTGTCGACATGGTCACCGGCCTGAACGCCCTGGCCGGGATTCTGCTGGCGCTCAATGAACGCCACCGCAGCGGCCTGGGCCAGTCCCTGGACATCAGCCTCTACGATTGCGGCGTATCACTGTTGCACCCGCACCTGGCGAACTTCTTCGCCGCCGGCAAGACCCCGCAGCGCACCGGCAATGCCCACCCCAATATCGCGCCCTACGACAGCTACCGCACCGGCAGCGTGCCGATCTTCCTGGCCGTGGGCAACGACCGCCAGTTCGCCCGATTGTGCGAGCGACTGGGGGCGAATGCCTTGCTCGATGATCCGCGTTTTGCCAGCAACGGCAGCCGTTCGGTCAACCGTGAAGCCCTGAAGCAGGCACTGGAGCATCACCTGCAAACCCATGACGGCGCGGCCTTGGCCCAACAGCTGATTGGCCTGGGGGTGCCCTGTGGTTCGATTGCCACCATCGATCAGGTGGTGGCCCACCCCCACACCCGGCACCGGGGCTTGCTGGTGCAGATCGACGATTACCGTGGGGTCGGCTCGCCGGTGAAGCTGTCGCGCACCCCCGCCAGCTACCGCAGTGCGCCGCCGACCCTGGGCCAGGACACGCGCCAGGTTCTCGAAGGCCTGGGCCTGGATGCGCAGATGATCGCCGGGCTATACGCCAGCGGTATCGTGCGCGGCTGAGTGCGCCATGGCTGATTCATTTTTCGGGAGTGCTTTATGAATGACGAGTCGGTCTGCCTGAACACCTTGCAATGCATCGGCGTGGTCGGTGCCGGCGCCATGGGCCAGGGCATCACCCAGGTGCTGCTCCAGGCCGGGCTGACGGTGCAGCTGTTCGACGCCCGGCCCGGTGCCGCTGACAGGGCCCGCGAGCAACTGCAGGTGCGCTTCGCCCGGTTGCAGGACAAGGCGCGCATGAGCCCGCAGGCAGTGCGGCAGGCGCTGGGCAAGCTACAGCTCGTGGACAGCCTGCAAGCGCTGGGCGACTGCCAGTTGGTGATCGAGGCGATCGTCGAAAACCTGGAGGCCAAGCAGCAGCTGTTCCGGGAGTTGGAGCAGGTGCTGGACAGCCGCGCGCTGCTGGCGAGCAACACCTCGTCGCTGTCGATCACGGCCATCGCGGCGGCTTGTCGTTACCCGCAGCGGGTCGCGGGGTTGCACTTCTTCAACCCGGTGCCGCGCATGCGCCTGGTGGAGGTGATCGCGGGCCTGGAAACCACACCCGAGATCGCCGGGCAATTGCAGGCCCTGGTGCGGCACATCGGCCACCATCCGGTGCTGGCCAAGGATTCCCCCGGGTTTATCGTCAACCATGCCGGCCGTGCGTTTGGCACCGAGGCCCTGCGTATGTTGAGCGAGGGCGTGGCGCCGGTGGCGCAGATCGATGCACTGCTGCGCGACGCTGCCGGATTCGCCATGGGGCCCTTCGAACTGATGGACCTGGTGGGCCTGGATGTCAGCCTGCCGGTGATGGAATCGCTCTACCGGCAGTTCTACCAGGAGCCGCGCTACCGCCCCCATCCACTGCTGCGCCAGATGCAGGCGGCTGGCCATCTGGGGCGCAAGAGTGGCCAGGGTTTCTACCGCTATGACGGCGTGCACGACAGCCCGCAGCCATCCCCTGTATCGATGCCCCGTGGTGCGCGGCCGGCGGTGTGGATGGCCGCCGATGACGAGCTGGGGCATGCGCGTCTGCTGGCCCTGCTCCAGCGCCTGGGGGTGGAGCCGCAAACCGGCCCTCGGCCATCCGACGACGCGTTGTGCCTGCTGGCGCCCCTGGGCGATGACGCCACTGAGGCCGCCCTGCGTCATGGGGTCGACCCGGCGCGCACGGTGGCGATCGATACCTTGTTCGAACTCGACCGCCAGCGCTGCCTGATGCTCACCCCCAGCACCCGGCCGGACATGCAGCAGGCGGCCTACGACTTGTGCAGTGCTGACGGTGGTCGGGTGACGCTGATCCACGACAGCTGCGGTTTTGTCCTGCAACGAACCCTGGCGTCGATCGTCAACCTGGCTTGCGACATCGCCCAGCAAGGCATCGCCTCGGTTGCCGATATCGATACCGCGGTGCGCCTGGGGCTCGGTTACCCCCAGGGGCCACTGGCCTGGGGCGATCAATTGGGCGCCGAGCGCCTGTTACAGATTCTGCTGCGCATGCACGCCCTGACCGGCGAGCCGCGCTATCGCCCGAGTGGCTGGCTGCGGCGCCGGGTGCGCCTGGGCCTGTCGTTGTGTCAGGCGCCCGAGCCGCTGCTGGCTTGAGTGCTGTCGTCCACCTGTCATGAGAGTTGCGCCATGCTTGATGCCTACGTTTACAGCGGTTTGCGTACCCCGTTCGGCCGCTATGGCGGTTGCCTGTCGCGGGTGCGCCCGGATGATCTGGTCGGGCCGTTGCTGGCCCGGTTGATGGAAACCTCAGGCTTGCCGATGGATGAGCTGGAGGAGGTGATTCTGGGCTGCACCAACCAGGCGGGCGAGGACAGCCGCAACCTGGCGCGCAATGCCTTGCTCAGCGCCGGCCTGCCCTGGTGCGTGCCCGGGCAGACGATCAACCGCCTGTGCGCCAGCGGCCTGTCGGCGGTGGTCGATGCGGCGCGCGCCATCACCTGTGGCGAGGGTCAGCTGTACCTGGCTGGCGGCGTCGAAAGCATGTCCCGTGCGCCCTTTGTCATGGCCAAGGCCGAGAGCGCGTTCAGCCGCTCGCTGGAGGTGGCGGACAGCACCCTTGGCGCGCGTTTCAGCAACCCGCGCCTGGTCCGGCTCTACGGCAACGACAGCATGCCGCAGACTGCCGACAACCTGGCGCGGCTGTTTTCCATCAGCCGCGAGCAGGCCGATATCTTTGCCGCGCTGTCCCAGTCGCGCTACCAGTCGGCCCTGCAGGCCGGGCACCTGGACGACGAGATCCTGCCGGTCGAGGTGCCGGCGGGGCGCAAGGGCGAGGTGCTGCAGGTCAGCCAGGATGAGCATCCACGGCCGCAATCGGATTTCGACCTGCTGTCGAAAATGTCGCCCCTGGCTCCGGGCTCGGTGATCACGGCGGGTAATGCCTCGGGGATCAACGACGGTGCAGCGGTGCTGTTGCTCGGCAATCGCGCCATTGGCGAGGCGCATGGGGTGGCCCCGATGGCGCGGATTCTTGCGTCGGCCGCCGTCGGCGTGGAGCCGCGAATCATGGGGATCGGCCCGCATCAGGCCATCGAGCTGGCATTGCACCGTGCCGGCCTGACCCTGGAGCAGGTCGACCTGATTGAAATCAACGAGGCATTCGCGGTGCAGGTGCTGGCCTGTCTCAAAGTCCTGGGCCTGCGCCATGACGACCCTCGGGTCAACCCGGGCGGCGGGGCCATTGCAATCGGTCATCCGCTGGGCGCATCCGGTGCTCGCCTGGTGCTGAGTGCCTGCCGCACCTTGCAACGCTACAAGCTGCGTTATGCGGTGGTCAGCCTCTGCGTCGGGCTGGGCCAGGGCGTGGCCATGGTCATTGAGCGCGCCTGAAACCCAGGGCTCAGCCTCAAGGCCGATGCACCCGCAGCAGGTGGAACGTGGTGCTCGGGCTTTGTTGCACCACGTGTTCGCCATCGAGTACCTGGACCGCCAGGCGATGTTCGCCGCGGTCGATATTTTCCAGATGCAGTTCCAGTGCCGTGCCGGGTTGGCCGTAGGGCTGGTCGTCCAGCAGCAGGCGCAGGCGATGGGGTTGTTGCAGGTTCGGTTGCAGCAGCACCTGCACGCTGAAGCTGCCGTTGTTGGCCCGCAATGCGCCGTCGCGCGGCAAGCCACTGAGTTGCAGCACCTCATAGGGCTGCGCCACCACGGTGCGTGGCTTGGCGGCGGGTGGCGGTGGCTGTAACGGCAAGCGGGTTGGGCCGGGAATGGCCTTGGAGGGCGCTGGCGCAATGGCCTGGCTGCGGGTGTTGCTTGGCGGCTGATCGCTGTAGGCAGGGTTGCCCTGGGCGTCGGTGTATTGGTAGATCTGCGCCGTCGCCGGCAGGCAGATGATCAGCAGCAGGTAGCAAGCGGCAGCGCGCATGGCAGAGGGTTCCTGGGCGGCGAAGTGAGGGCCCCAGCCTAGAGCAAGGGGCCTTTCGCGGGGCGCGGGCTTAACCTTTGAACACACAAAGCTCGTCCGTGGCCCGGGTTAGGGCCAGCCTGCGCAGCGGGTCCTGGCTGGCGGCCTGGGTGGCCTGGGCCAGCCACTGCGGGCATTGTGGGTCGGTGCGCGACGGGCTGAACTCGGCCAGTTGCTGCAGCAGGTGTTTTTGTAACTGATCGAGTTGCGGGCGGATCTGCCCCAGCAGATCGGGGCGGGCGCTGTCCGGCGCGTGGCCTTGCAGGTGCCAGGCCGACAGGCGGGCGTATTGCACCAGTTTGTTGGCTTCGATCTGCGCTGCAAAAAACTGTTCCACTTCGGCAGCGGCCAGTGGGTATTGCGTGGCCTGGGCCACGGCGCCGGCAATCACTTCACGCTCCCGGGGGCGGTCTTCCACGGCTTTATGGCTGTCCCATTTGCTCAGGGCCACCTGGTCGGCAATTGCCAGGCGTGCCTCGATGCTGCTCAGCAAGGGGGCGAGGGTGGCTGGGGCGTTGGCGGCGCAGGCGTTGCCGGCCAGCAACAGGGTCGTCAGGGCGAGGCAGAATCTGGCGTGCAGGGGCATGGGCGATCTCGGCTGTTGTGGGCAAGTCGGCGGCCATGATGCACGCAAAGGCGCCCGGTCTGGCAAGCGCTCGCCCTGGGCGCGGGGCTTTGGCGAGCGCCGGTTGTGAGCTGTACGGGGCGCGCCGGTCAGTGCACGGCCTCGGCACTGGTCGGTCTGCGGCAACCGCTGGGGCCGGGGAAAGTTTGCTTGCCGGTTTCGTCATACTGGGTCTTGCAACCGCTGGGGCCCTTGTCGAAAAAGTCGCGACTCTTGATCACGCCATTGGGGTAGTAACACAGCTGCTCGCCGCTCAGGACCGCCTGGTTGTAGTTCTTGAGCTTCTGCTGGTTGATGGTCATCCACTCGAACCCGACCTTGTTGACCCGGCACTCGACCTGGCCGTTGTCGTAGTAGGTGATTTCGCTGACCTGGTCGCCCTCGCCGATCACCCGCTCGCGGATCTTGAGTCCGGTTTGCGCGTTGTATTCGCGGTACTCCTGCAGCTCGCCGTACAGGTAGTCGCGTTCGCTGGTGACCCGGCCCTGGCGGAACTCGCGGGACATGCCGCACAGGCCGACGGTCGACTGGTAGCTTTGAAAACGGCAGCGGGTCGCGGCGGAAAAGATCTGGCCCTGCTCATCGAGCTGGGTCATCAGGCCGATGAATTCGCTGCCCTCGACGCGCCCGACCGTGGCCGGCGAACCGTCCGCGAGGAAGGTCAGGTACGGGCCCTGCTTGTTGCCGTTCTTGTAGCTCATGTCCGATAGCAGCACCTTGCCGTCGGCGCTGTAGATCAGCGAGCGGCCTTCGCGCTGGCCGTTTTCGTAGGCGTAGGAATACATCAACTGGCCGCTGTCGTTGTAACCCTCCTGAGTGCCCCAGAGCAGGCCGTCGCGATAGTGCTCGATGACCCGCAACACGCCCTGGGCGTCGGTGTCGCGCAGTTCGCCCTGCATCTTGTCGGCAACAAAACTCACGCTGCGGGTGTGACCATCGGCGGCCTTGAGTTGCCAGGGCCCGATCTTCAGGCCCTGGTCGTAGCTGCCGCTGCCTTCGGTAGTCAGCCACGGGCCCTGGCGCAGGTCATTACGGTAATCGCCCCGTTCCAGCACCGCGCCACCCTCGCGGCTTTCGCTGGGGCCGTTGCGCAGGTCATGGAGGTAGGTGACGAAGCCGCCGTCTTCGAGGGCTTCGGAGTCGCTCAGCTTGATGTCCCAGCGTCCTTCGCGCAGGTCGTCGCGGAACAGGCCGGTCATGCCGTAGCCTTGGCTTTCATTGGACAGGCTCCATTGGCCCTGGCGCTTGCCGTCGACATAGGGCCCGTGGGACCAACCGTTGGACGGTCCGGCAAAGCCCCACTCGCCGTTGCGCTGGCCATGGGTGTAGGGCCCGCGAGAGGCGATGGCGCCGTCTTCGCTGTAGGTCACCGAGGGCCCGTCTTCGCTGCCGGTCAGGCGCGCGGGCTGGGTTTCCCAGGCGATGCGGCGGGCCTGGTAGTTGTAGAGCTGGCGCGGGCCATCGACCAGGGCCGGGCTCTGGTCGCGCTCATAGGTGACGCTGAGAAAGCGCCCGTCCTTCTCGCCAAAGGTCTTTTTGTAGCGGTAGGCTTCGGCGCCTGGCGAGGTATTGCCCAGGGGCTGGCCGTCCTGGCCGAAGTAACCCACCAGGGTCCCGGCGCTGTGGTCGAACTGGTCGAACTCGGCAATGCCCGAGTCTTCGTAGGCAACCCGGTAATTGAGCGGCGTGAGCTGGCTCAGGGCCTGGTTCACCGTGCGTGCGTCGAGTTTGCGCTGGCCCTGGGTAATGCGGTCCAGGGCTTTTTGCAGATTGCCCAGGCGGCTGTAGAGGTGGTCGCTGTCGTCATAACGGTAGGCGCGCAGGTGATAGTTGCCCTGCAGCTTGAACAGCACCAGGCGTGTCAGGTGCTGGTTGTCCAGGGCGATGTTGAACACCGACTCGATCGAGGCCTTGCCGAAGTCATCCAGCAATTGCGCCTGGCTTTGCGCCTCATCGACCGCGTAGTAGCCCTGCACTCCGGCAGGCGTCCTGATAAAGGCCAGGGTCGCCGAGCTTTCCGCCAGGCCGGTGATCAGCGGGTGGGCCAGGGTCTTGCCTTCGTAGAAGGGCGCAGCCTGGGCCTGGCTCAAAACCAGGCAGGCGATCAGGCCGAGCGCGCGTGTCCATTGCATAGCATTCCTTCGTCAATGCGCCGCACCGAGGGTGCGCGAGGCGTGGATTATCCACCGAAGGGGCGAGCGAAGAAACAATCGCGGCCAATGGCCGGGCAATAAAAAAGGCCTCCCGAAGGAGGCCTCTTGTTACTCCGCTTGCGCGGGCGTCACGGGATCAGCAGCTGTAGTACAGCTCGTATTCCAGTGGGTGTACGAAGGTACGAACCTTGATTTCTTCTTCGCTTTTCAGGGCGATGTAAGCGTCGATGAAGTCGTCGCTGAAAACGCCGCCTTTGGTCAGGAACGCACGACCTTTGTCCAGCTCTTCCAGGGCTTCTTTCAGGCTGCCGCACACTTGTGGGATCTCTTTGGCCTCTTCAGGCGGCAGGTCATACAAGTTTTTGTCAGCCGCGTCGCCAGGGTGGATCTTGTTCTGGATGCCGTCCAGGCCAGCCATCAGCAGTGCAGCAAAGCCCAGGTATGGGTTGGCTGCTGGATCCGGGAAGCGGGCTTCGATACGGCGAGCGCGAGGGCTGGACACGTAAGGAATACGGATCGAAGCGGAACGGTTGCGAGCCGAGTAGGCCAGCATTACCGGTGCTTCGAAACCTGGGACCAGACGCTTGTAGGAGTTGGTCGACGGGTTGGTGAAGCCGTTCAGGGCCTTACCGTGCTTGATGATGCCGCCGATGAAGTACAGGGCGGTGTCGGACAGGCCGGCATAACCTTCGCCAGCGAAGGTGTTCTTGCCATCTTTGGCGATGGACAGGTGAACGTGCATACCCGAGCCGTTGTCGCCGTACAGCGGCTTAGGCATGAAGGTAGCGGTACGGCCGTAGGCATCAGCCACGTTGTGTACGCAGTACTTCAGGGTCTGAACTTCGTCAGCCTTGGCGACCAGGGTGTTGAACTTGACGCCGATTTCGTTCTGGCCGGCAGTCGCCACTTCGTGGTGGTGAACTTCGATGACCAGGCCCATTTCTTCCATGGCGTTGCACATTGAGGTACGGATTTCGTGGTCGTGGTCGAACGGAGGAACCGGGAAGTAGCCGCCCTTGATGCCTGGACGGTGGCCACGGTTGCCGCCTTCCACGTCCTGGTCGGACATCCACGAACCTTGTTCGGAGAAGATTTTGAACATGGAACCGGAGATGTCGGACTTGAACTTCACTTCGTCGAAGATGAAGAACTCAGGCTCCGGGCCTACGAATACGGTGTCGCCGATACCGGTCGACTTCAGGTATTCCTCGGCACGCTTGGCGATGGCCCGTGGGTCACGGTCGTAGCCTTGCATGGTCGAAGGCTCGATCACGTCGCAGACCAGGATCAGGGTCGGCTCTTCGGTGAACGGGTCGAGTACGGCGGTGGTGTCGTCCGGCATCAGGATCATGTCGGAGGCTTCGATGCCTTTCCAGCCAGCAATGGAGGAGCCGTCGAACATTTTGCCTTCTTCGAAGAAGGCGTCATCCAGCGCGTCACGGGCCGGCATGGTCACGTGGTGCTGAGTGCCTTTGGTATCAGTGAAGCGCAGATCAATCCACTTGACGTCATGATCTTTGATGAGTTGAACCGACTTCGACATAGTGTCCTCCGGGTGGCTTCGGGCTAAGTAGTGGAGTGCCCTTAGAATGTGGGTGATGCCGGCGCGAATACTCGACCAAGGCAACCTGCCTCACAAGGGAGCAAATTGCATGCCAGTGCCCCGACTTGGGTTTTTTGCCCCAAACTCACGCATATAAAGGTGCAATCCGCCGTTTTCAGGAAAATCGCGCACCGCAATGTGGCGCTGACAAATCGAAATGACCTGTTTTGGTGCATCGAAAACCATCTGTACATAAACTGGTTAAACCTTGAGCAATTTCCGCTATAATCCGCGCCCCCCTTTTTCGGCTGGCCCTGCGCGCGCTGTTTTCATGAAACTAATCGTTAAAGTTTTCCCGGAAATCACCATCAAGAGCCGCCCGGTACGGATGCGTTTCATCCGTCAGTTGGCGAAAAACATCCGTGCCGTGCTCCGCGATCTGGACCCGGCTGTGGTGGTCAATGGTGTCTGGGACAACCTCGAGCTTGAAACCGCGCTCACTGACCCCAAATCCTTGAAGGACATGACCGAGCGCCTGAGTTGCATGCCGGGCATCGCGCATTTTCTGCAGGTCGACGAGTACCCGCTGGGTGACTTCGACGACATCGTCGCCAAGTGCAAGCAGCACTTCGGCGAGGCCCTGGCGGGGAAGATTTTTTCCGTGCGCTGCAAGCGTGCCGGCAAGCATCCATTCACCTCCATGGAGGTCGAAAAATACGTCGGCAGCCAGATGCGTCGTCAGTGCGGCGCCGCCGGAATCTCCTTGAAAGAGCCGGAAATCGAAGTTCGCATCGAAATTCGCGACCAACGGTTGTTTGTGATCCACAACCAGCACAACAGCATCGGCGGCTACCCCCTGGGCGCCCTGGAACAGACCCTGGTCCTGATGTCCGGCGGTTTCGATTCCACGGTGGCGGCGTACCAGATCATGCGTCGCGGGCTGATGAGCCATTTCTGCTTCTTCAACCTGGGCGGGCGTGCCCACGAATTGGGCGTGATGGAAGTCGCGCACTTTATCTGGAAGAAGTACGGCAGCTCCCAGCGGGTGCTGTTCGTCAGCGTGCCGTTCGAGGAAGTGCTGGGAGAAATTCTCGGCAAAGTCGATAACAGTCATATGGGCGTAGTATTGAAGCGTATGATGTTGCGCGCTGCGTCGAGAATCGCCGACCGCCTGGAGATCGATGCCCTGGTCACCGGTGAAGCGATTTCCCAGGTGTCGAGCCAGACGCTGCCGAACCTGTCCGTGATCGACTGCGTGACCGACAAGCTGGTGTTGCGCCCGCTGATCGCCAGCCACAAGCAGGACATCATCGACCTGGCGAATGAAATCGGCACCGCCGACTTCGCCAAGCACATGCCGGAATATTGCGGGGTCATCTCGGTGAACCCCAAGACCCACGCCAAGCGCCCGCGCGTGGAGCATGAAGAGAAAGAATTCGATATGGCGGTTCTGGAGCGTGCGCTCGAGAACGCCAAGCTGGTGCCGATCGATCGAGTGATCGACGAGTTGGGCCAGGATTTGCAGATCGAAGAAGTCAGCGAAGCGCTGGCCGGTCAGATCGTGATCGACATCCGTCACCCGGATGCTCAGGAAGATCAGCCGCTGGAGCTTGCTGGCATTGAGGTACAAGCGATGCCGTTTTATGCACTGAACGCTCGTTTCAAGGAACTGGACCCTACTCGCCAGTACCTGCTCTATTGCGACAAAGGCGTGATGAGTCGCCTGCATGCCCACCATTTGCTCAGTGAGGGACATGCCAATGTGCGCGTTTATCGACCGAGCTAAGTGCCCGGGGATGTTTGCCTGTGGCCTGCGTCACCGGCCCCCCGACGCCGCCGTCGAGCTGTAACGGCTTTACGGACGCAACGTTAATCGCTGCCACGACCTGTCAGCACACCGAATCCTCTGATCGAGATACACAAGTGATCGAAAATCTACGCAACATCGCCATCATTGCTCACGTTGACCACGGTAAAACCACCCTGGTAGACAAACTCTTGCGTCAATCCGGCACTCTGGAGCGCAACGAGCTCAACGACGAGCGCGTGATGGACTCCAACGACCAGGAGAAAGAGCGCGGTATTACCATTCTGGCGAAAAACACCGCCATCAACTGGAACGGCTACCACATCAACATCGTGGACACCCCGGGCCACGCCGACTTCGGCGGCGAAGTTGAACGCGTAATGTCGATGGTTGACTCCGTTCTGCTGCTGGTTGATGCCCAGGACGGCCCTATGCCGCAAACCCGTTTCGTGACCAAGAAGGCTTTCGAAGCCGGCCTGCGTCCAATCGTGGTGATCAACAAGGTTGACCGTCCAGGCGCGCGTCCGGACTGGGTTCTGGACCAGATCTTCGACCTGTTCGACAACCTGGGTGCTACCGAAGAACAGCTGGACTTCAAAGTGGTTTACGCCTCCGCCCTGAACGGTATTGCTGGTCTTGACCACACCGACATGGCTGAAGACATGACCCCGCTGTACCAGTCGATCGTCGACAACGTACCAGCACCAGCCGTTGACCGTGACGGTCCGTTCCAGATGCAAATCTCGGCTCTGGACTACAACAGCTTCCTGGGTGTTATCGGCGTTGGCCGTATCGCTCGTGGTCGCGTCAAGCCGAACACTCCGGTGGTGGCGATCGACGCCGACGGCAAGAAGCGTAACGGTCGTATCCTGAAGCTGATGGGTCACCACGGCCTGCACCGCATCGACGTTGAAGAAGCAGCTGCCGGCGACATCGTCTGCATCAGCGGCTTCGACCAGCTGTTCATCTCCGACACACTGTGCGACCCAACCGCTGTTGAAGCGATGAAGCCGCTGACCGTTGACGAGCCAACCGTTTCCATGACCTTCCAGGTAAACGACTCGCCATTCTGCGGTAAAGAAGGCAAGTTCGTGACCAGCCGTAACATCAAGGAACGTCTGGACAAAGAGCTGCTCTACAACGTTGCTCTGCGCGTTGAAGAAGGCGACTCGGCTGACAAGTTCAAGGTCTCCGGCCGTGGTGAGCTGCACCTCTCGGTACTGATCGAAACCATGCGTCGCGAAGGCTTCGAAATGGGTGTTGGTCGTCCGGAAGTGATCATCCGCATGGTTGACGGCGTGAAGCACGAACCGTACGAAAACGTGACCATCGACCTGCCGGAAGAATCGCAAGGTTCGATCATGGAACAGATCGGTATCCGTAAGGGCGACCTGACCAACATGGTTCCGGATGGCAAGGGCCGTGTGCGCCTTGAGTACAACATCCCGGCTCGTGGCCTGATCGGTTTCCGTAACGAGTTCCTGACCCTGACCTCCGGTGCAGGCATCCTGACCTCGATCTTCGACCGTTACGACGTGATGAAGTCCGGCGACATGTCCGGCCGTCAGAACGGCGTGCTGGTATCGGTTGCTACCGGTAAGGCGCTGACCTACTCGCTGGAAACCCTGCAGTCGCGTGGCAAGCTGTTCATCGAACACGGCCAGGACATCTATGAAGGTCAAATCGTTGGTCTGAACAGCCGCGACAACGACCTGGGTGTAAACCCAACCAAAGGCAAGAAGCTCGACAACATGCGTGCTTCGGGTAAAGACGAAACCATCGCTCTGGTTCCGCCTGTACGTTTCACTCTGGAGCAAGCTCTGGAATTCGTACAAGAAGACGAGCTGTGTGAAGTCACTCCTAAGTCCATCCGTCTTCGCAAGAAGATCCTGGGCGAAAGCGAGCGTACCCGCGCTGCCAAGAAAAGCAGCAACTAAGTCATTTAGTTAGCTGCAAAAAAACGCCCCCGACCGCAAGGTCGGGGGCGTTTTTGTTTGTCTGGGTTTTATGGCCTGGCCAGGACCTTGTGGCGAGGGAGCTTGCTCCCGCTGGGCGGCGCAGCAGCCCTAAAGCCGATCGATCCGATCTAGCTGAAAGGCCGCGTCAGCCTTATTGGGGGCGCTTCGCAACCCGGCGGGAGCAAGCTCCCTCGCCACGGGGAAGCGAGTTAAAACTTCTCGAGGGTGCGCAGCTTGGTCTCGCGTACCACTTCCTTGGGCTTGTAGGCGCAATAGCCTGGGCGCGGCCCGATTTTCGGGTGGTTGCGGCAGGTGTCGGGGCGCTTGTCATAAATAGTGCAGAAGCGGCTTTTACGATCCAGGTACAGGCAGTCGTCGTTGCTCATGCGCTGCAAGGTAAAGATCTCGGACTTGGCGTTGAAGCGCTCGACGATGCCTTCTTTCTGCAAGCGCTTGGCGATGTTCTTCGGCGGGTCGCCACGCTCGAATTCATCGACGATGCCGATGCGGATCAGGTCCTTGATCTTCACCTCGACCGGCAGGGTGCAGCAGCTCGACACGCAGCCGCCGCACATATGGCTCGAGTATTTCTGCCAGGTCTCGAGACGGTCGAGTTCCGCGGCGGCGATCAGTTGAGGCTTCATCAGGTTTCCAAGAGGGGGCTTAATCCGGGCGCGCGATCATACCGGGATTGGTGGTTTTTTGAACAATATTTTGCAGCTTTCAGCTCGAAGGCTGCTTTGGCGAATAAACGGGCACGGCCCCTGCATCTAATTAGCGCAAAGGTGAATGAGTTTAAAAACTGCCGAACCAGAGCGTCTACCGTCTGTCAGACCGTCTAGGCTCTAGCAACTCCTTCTATCTCGCCCGAGGTCGCATCGATGTCTCAGGAACCGCTTGTACGAGAAGCAGAGGTAGCCGCATTCCGCGATGCCGTCTTGACCAAACTCACCTACGCGGTGGGCAAGGACCCGGATCACGCCTTTGACCATGACTGGTTTGAAGCCATTGCCCTGGCGGCGCGTGATCATATGGTCGAACACTGGATGGATCACACCCGGCAAATTTATCGCAAGGGGCAGAAGCGGGTGTACTACCTGTCCCTGGAATTCCTGATCGGCCGCCTGCTGTATGACAGCCTGAGCAACCTGGGGCTGCTCGACGTGGCGCGCGATGCCCTCACTGAGCTGGGCGTCGACCTGGAACGCATTCGTCTGCTGGAGCCGGATGCGGCCCTGGGCAACGGTGGCCTGGGGCGCCTGGCGGCGTGCTTCATGGAAAGCATGTCGACCCTGGGCATCGCCGGCCATGGCTATGGCATTCGTTATGAGCACGGGCTGTTCCGCCAGGCCATCGTCGATGGCTGGCAGCAGGAACAGACCGAGCACTGGCTGGATTTCGGCAACCCCTGGGAGTTCGAGCGCGCCGAGGTGATCTACCCGATCGGCTTTGGCGGCGGGGTCGAAACCCGGCTCGATGCCAGCGGCAAATCGATCCAGGTCTGGACCCCCAGTGAAACCGTGCGCGCGGTGGCCTATGACACGCCGGTAGTGGGCTGGCGCGGTGCTAGCGTGAATACCCTGCGCCTGTGGCGCGCGCGGGCCGTGGAAGACTTGCACCTGGAGCGCTTCAACGCCGGCGACCACTTGGGCGCGGTGGCGGAGGTTGCCCGGGCAGAAAGCATCTCCCGCGTGCTGTACCCGGCCGACAGCACCGAAGCGGGGCAGGAACTGCGCCTGCGCCAGGAATATTTCTTTGTCTCGGCCTCGCTGCAAGACCTGCTGCGTCGCCACAAAAATATGCATGGCTCGGTGCTCAGCCTGGGCGAGCATGCGGCGATCCAGCTCAACGACACTCACCCGTCGATCGCCGTGGCCGAGCTGATGCGCCAGTTGGTCGACCTGCACGACATCGCCTGGGATGCGGCCTGGCAAGTCACCGTGGAAACCCTGGCCTACACCAACCACACCTTGCTCCCCGAAGCCCTGGAAACCTGGCCGGTCGGCCTGATGGAACGCATGTTGCCGCGGCATATGCAGATCATTTACCTGATCAACGCCCAGCACATCGATTCGCTGCGGGCCAAGGGCATTCATGACTTCGACGTGCTGCGCGCGGTGTCGCTGATCGAGGAAGACAATGGCCGCCGGGTGCGCATGGGCAACCTGGCGTTTCTCGGTTCCCACAGCGTCAACGGCGTGTCCGGGCTGCACACCCAACTGATGCGCAGCACGGTGTTCTCCGAGCTGCACAAGCTGTACCCGGAGCGCATCAACAACAAGACCAACGGCATCACCTTCCGCCGCTGGCTGTACCAGGCCAATGCCCAACTGACGGCGATGATGGTCGAGGCGGTCGGCCCCGAGCTGCTGGACAACCCCGAAGAGCTGCTGCTGAAACTGGAGCCCTTTGCCGAAAAACCCGGGTTCCGCAAACAGTTCGCCGAGCAGCGCCTGCACAGCAAGCGCGCCCTGGCGGCGATCATTCATGAGCGCCTGGGGATTTCGGTCAACCCGGCGGCCATGTTCGATGTGCAGGTCAAGCGCATCCACGAGTACAAGCGCCAGTTGCTCAACCTGCTGCACACCGTGGCGCTGTACCAGGCGATCCGCGCCGAGCCGGAAATCGACTGGGTGCCGCGGGTGAAGATCTTCGCCGGCAAGGCTGCGGCCAGTTATCACCAGGCCAAGCTGATCATCAAGCTGACCAACGACATCGCGCGTACGGTCAACAACGACCCCACCGTGCGCGGCCTGCTCAAGGTGGTGTTCCTGCCCAATTACAACGTCAGCCTGGCGGAAAGCATCATCCCGGCGGCCGACCTGTCGGAGCAGATCTCCACCGCGGGCTTCGAGGCCTCGGGCACCAGCAACATGAAGTTCGGCCTGAACGGCGCGCTGACCATCGGCACCCTGGACGGCGCCAACGTCGAGATGTGCGAACGCGTGGGCGCCGATCACATGTTTATCTTCGGCCTCAGCGCCCAGCAGGTGGAGGCCCGCAAGCGTAACGGCGAGTTCAGCGCGGCGCCGGATATCGCCGCCTCCCATCGGCTCAACGATGTGTTGCAGGCGATCCGTGGCGGGGTGTTTTCGCCGGATGATCCGTCGCGCTACACCGGGCTTATCGATTCACTGATTGACTACGACCGCTTCCTGGTCTGCGCCGACTTCGATTCCTACTGGGCGGCCCAGGCCCGGGTCGAAGAGCGCTGGCACGACTCCAAGGAGTGGTGGCGCTCGGCGGTGCTCAACAGTGCGCGGATGGGCTGGTTCTCTTCGGACCGAACCATTCGCGAGTACGCCACGGAGATCTGGAAGGCGCTGGAGTAAGCACTTTCAGAGAATTCTAGAAATGCGCACAAGGCCCAACGTTTGTTGGGCCTTGTCGATATACTGGGCGCCAGTTTTTTCTGCGGCTGCTGGCGCAGGATCTGATTCGGTGCTTAGGGATATCGACCATGCAATGGATTTTCATGCTGATAGGGCTGGTGCTGGGCTGGGTGCTCGATGAGTCCTTCAGCGATGCACTGATCGGCGCGCTGCTGGGTCTGGGCATTGGCCTGGCGGTCCGGGTCGGTGGCCTCAGCGCCCAGGCCCGCGAACTGCACCGCGAGCTGCAGCAGGCCAAAACCGCGCTGGCAGCCCTCGGTCAGCGTCTGTCCTCCCTTGAACGCAGTGGCGTCAGCACGCCTGAGCCGGCCCCGGCCAGCGCAGCGCCGAGCGTCAACCCGGCGCCCGCGCCGGAACCTGCGCTGCCGATTCTGCTGGCCCAGGCGGCAAAACCTCAGCCGCCACCGGTTGTCGAGCCTGTGCCCGGGGAATTGGTCTGGGAACTGCCCGCCACACTGCAACCGAGCCCGGCAACCATTCGCGAATTCACCCAGGCGCCACCGGCCGACGTTCTGCGCCAGGCGCCGCCTGCGCGCCAGCCGATTGCGCCAGCGGCCGCTGCCGAACCCTTGGAGCCCAACTTGATCGAACGCGCCATCAGCGGCGCGCGCACGTGGCTGTTTGGCGGCAACACCGTGCTGCGGGTGGGCGTGCTGCTGTTGTTCCTCGGCCTGGCCTTCCTGCTGCGCTATGCCACCGAAGGCATGGTGGTGCCGATTGAATTGCGTTACGCCGGGGTTGCCGCCAGCGCCCTGGGGTTGCTGGGCCTGGGCTGGTGGCTGCGGCTGCGCAACAGCAACTATGGGTTGATGCTGCAAGGCACGGGGATCGGCGTGCTGTACCTGACGGTCTTTGCCGCCATGCGCCTGCACCCGCTACTCGACCCATCGGCGGCCCTGGGCCTGCTGGTGGCGGTCACGCTGTTCTCGGCGATCCTGGCCGTGACCCAGAATGCCCTGGGCCTGGCCGCCGCCGCTGCCCTGGGCGGCTTTGCCGCGCCGATCCTGACCTCCACCGGGGCCGGCAGCCACGTCGCGTTATTCAGCTACTTTGCTCTGCTCAATGCCGGGATCCTCGCCATCGCCTGGTTCAAGGCCTGGCGCCTGCTGAACCTGATCGGTTTTGTCGGCACCTTCGGCATCGGTTTCGCCTGGGGCCTGCGTTCCTACGAGCCGCAGCTGTTGTGGAGCACCGAGCCGTTCCTGGTGTTGTTCTTCCTGATGTACCTGGCGATCGGCCTGCTGTTTGCCCGGCGCACACTCATGGACCTGCCCGATGCGCCGCAAGACGCCAGCCGCGAGGCACTGCTGCGCTGGTCGGCGCGCAAGGGCGACTACGTCGACGGCAGCATGCTGTTCGGCCCGCCGCTGGTAGGTTTCGGCCTGCAGTTCGCGCTGGTGCAGCACCTGGAGTTCGGCGCGGCGTTCAGTGCCCTGGCGCTGGGCATCCTCTACATGGGCCTGGCACGGCTGCTGAGCGGCGGCCGCGCCTTGTTGCTGGGCGAAACCTGCCTGGCCCTGGGGGTGATTTTCGCCAGCTTGGCGATTCCCTTGGGCCTGGACGCACGCTGGACCAGCGCCGCCTGGGCGGTCGAAGGCGCGGGGATCTTCTGGCTCGGTTTGCGCCAGCAGCGGCCATTGGCCCGGGCATTTGCCTTGTTGCTGCAACTGGGCGCGGCGGTGGCCTTCCTCGGCGAATTGCGCCCCGGCAGCAACAGCCTGCTGGATGGCGCGCCCTTGGGCGCGCTGTTGTTGGGGGCTGCGCTGCTGTTCAGCTTTTATCAACTGCGCAAGGCCCAGCCGCAGCAGGTGTCGAGTTGGGAGCCGGGGTTGCTGCCGATTCTGGCCTGCCTGGGGTTGAGCTTCCTGTACCTGCTGGCGCCGCTGTTTTTCTTCACTCACGGCACCGCCATCGGTTGGGCCCTGGCCGGCTTGGCGACGCTGTTTGTCGGCCTGCGCCTGCAATCGCGGACCTTCCTGTTCACCGCCTTTGCCGTGCAGCTGTTGGGCGGTGGGTTGTTCCTGTTGCGCCTGCAGGGTGCCGAAGGCGATTCCAGCGCGGTGTTCAGCGCCGGCTGGAATGGCCTGCTCAGCGCCTCGCTGATTGGCCTGGCGCTGATCGGCGGCATGTTGCTGGCGGCCCGGGACGACATGGTGCGCAACGATGTGCGCTTGCTGCGCGGGTTGTCGGTGGTGCTGCTGGCCGGCTTGATGATGATCAATCTGGCGGTGCTGTTTGTCCTGCCGTGGTCCATCGCCAGCGGGGTGTGGGCGGCCAGTGGCCTGTTGATTATCTGGCTGAGCCTGTATTTGCAGCAGCGCGCCAGTTTCGTTTTCGGCCTGCTGTTGCAGGTGATCGGCGGCAGCGCCTTCCTGCTGGCCGGTGCCGACGGGTTCGGCCCGCTGCTCAGCGAGGGCCTGCGGCCGCTGGCCAACGCTGACTTCTGCACGCCGATGGTGCTGGCCCTGGCCGCGCTGGTCGGCGCCTGGCGCTTGCAACGCGGCAGCCATGGCCCGGTGTTCGACGCCTTGAAACTGGGACACCTGTCGGATCTGTTGCTGGCCTGGGGCGCCTGCTGGTGGAGTTTTGCCCTGGTCCGGGAAGTATTGCGCTTCGCCCCTGTGCACCTGCAAGGCAGCCTGTTGCTGGCGATTGCCGCGCTCAGTGTGCTGCTCTGGGCCTGGCTGGCAGTGCGCCTGAAGTGGACCTCGCTGGGCCTGCTGTGCAGCCTGTTGATGCCGGTGGCGGCGCTGGTGCTGATCGCCTCCTGGCATTCGCGTTACCACCCGGCCGCGAGTGGTGGCTGGCTGGCCTGGGCGCTGGTGTTCGCGGTGCATTTCTTCAGCCTGCGGCGCCTGGCATCGATGCTGCCGGCGCGCCTGCAAAGCGCCGCCCATGTGCTCGGCTGCTGGTTGCTGATCGGCGTGCTGGCCCTGGAGCTGCGCTATGGCCTGCTGCTGTTGTCCGAGCAGTACAACGCCTGGCGCTGGTTGGGCTGGGCGATTCTGCCGAGCCTGTACCTGGTGCTGATGGCCGCGCCACGGGCCTGGCCATGGCCGGTGGCGGCCCATGCCCGCGAGTATCGGCTGTACGCGGCCTTGCCTCTGGCGGTGTTGATGCTGGGCTGGTTCTGGCTGGCGAACATCGCCAGCGACGGCAGCGCCGAGCCTCTGCCGTACGTGCCATTGCTCAACCCGCTGGAGCTGGGGCTGCTGTTTGCCTTGTTCGGGGTTTATATGTGGTCGCGCAGCGCGGTCGAGCAATGGGCGATCCGTGTCGACTATGCCGAGCGCGGCACCCAGGCCGTGGCGGGGATTTCGCTGTTCGCGTTCTTCACCGCGCTGGTGATGCGCGCCGCGCACCATTGGAGCGGCGTGCCGTACGAGCTCGATGCGTTGCTCGGCTCGATGCGGGTGCAGGCCGGGTTGTCCATCGTCTGGACCCTGATTGCCCTGGGGCTGATGATCGGCGGCCACCTGCGCCATCGTCGCGAGGTCTGGCTGGTGGGGGCGGGGTTGATCGCCCTGGTGGTGGCCAAGCTGTTCTTTGTCGAATTGAGCAACCGTGGCGGGCTGGCGCGGATCGTGTCGTTTATCGGCGTTGGGGTGTTGCTGCTGGTGGTCGGCTATTTCGCCCCGCTGCCGCCCAAGCGCGTCGAGGCAGAGCCGGATCAACCCCGGCCAGAGCCTGAAACCGAAGGAGTGTCGTCTTGAAGCAGAACCTGAACCTGGGCTGGCTGGGGGCACTGGGCCTGTGTGTCGCGCTGTCGGCCACGGCCCAGGAAAAACCCGCGGACTTCAAGTCCCAGTTGCCGCTGAGCCTGAGCGGCGAGGGCCCCTGGTATCGCCTGGAACTGCCGCTGGCGGCGCAGCTCAAGGCCAGCCAGAGCGATCTGGGGGATATCCGTGTGTTCAACGCTGCCGGCGAACCCCAGGCCTATGCCCTGGCCCGCGAACAGGCCGAAACCCGCGAACAGCGCAGCCTGACCGAGGTCAAGTGGTTCCCGCTGTACAGCTCGGCGGATGCCAGCGAAGCGGCGCCGAGCGTGCGCGTGCAGTCGAGCGCCAGCGGGACCCTGGTCGAGGTGCAGCCGTCCAGCCAGCTCGAGGCCGGTGAAGAAGTGCTGCGGGGCTGGCTGCTGGACGCCAGTGCGATCAAGGCACCCTTGCAGCAACTGGTGCTCGACTGGACCAGCGAGCGCGATGGTTTCCAGCGTTTCAGCATCGAGGCCAGCGACGACCTGCAACATTGGCAGGCCTGGGGAGAGGGGCAGGTGGCGCGGCTGTCGTTTGCCGATGAGCGCATCGAGCAGCATGAAGTCGGCTTGCCCGGGCAGTCGGCGCGTTACCTGCGCCTGCTGTGGAGCGCTCCGCAATCGGCGCCGATCCTGACCTCGGCGCAACTGCAAAGCACCCGTACCAGCAGCCTGCCGTTGCCCCTGCTGTGGTCGCAGCCGCTGGCCGGCAGCAGCCCCAAGGCCGGGGAGTACATCTGGCAGTTGCCGACGGGGTTGAATGTCGAGCGCCTGCAGGTCGAGCTGAGCCAACCCAACAGCCTGGCACCGGTGACCCTCTACGGCCGCCACGACAACAATCAACCCTGGCAGCCGCTGACCAGTGGTTTGCTCTATCGCCTGACCCAGAATGGC
Source organism: Pseudomonas sp. CF161 (assembly GCF_000416215.1). Classification (NCBI taxonomy): domain Bacteria; kingdom Pseudomonadati; phylum Pseudomonadota; class Gammaproteobacteria; order Pseudomonadales; family Pseudomonadaceae; genus Pseudomonas; species Pseudomonas sp. CF161. The sequence goes on along the minus strand of NZ_ATLP01000111.1, from coordinate 140,415 downwards.
CAGGACGTGGTGCAGAACGATCTGCAACTGACCGGGCGCAACGTGCAGCAACTGAGGTTGACGGTGGACGAGCGCGGCGGTGGCCTGGGTGCCGAGGCCCCGGCCTTGAAGGTTGCCGTGCGTGCCACGCAACTGGTGTTCCTGGCCCGTGGCGCCGGCCCCTACACCCTGGCGCTGGGCAACCCCACGGTCGCGGCGGCGAACCTGCCATTGGCCACCCTGATCCCGGACTACAGCCCGCAACGCCTCAAGGCCCTGGGCCAGGCCCGGGTCGATGGCGCGCTGCAGCTGGCTGCGTCCAGCGCCACCCCCTCGGTCGCCCCGGCAGCGAGCGGGCCGGATTGGAAGAAAATCGCCCTGTGGGCGGTCTTGCTGCTTGGGGTGCTGGCCCTGGGCGCCATGGCCTTCAGCCTGTTGCGCAAACCCGCGGCGAAAACCTGATCGACCGCTGCCATCGCCGGCCGTGGCCAGGGCGCCTGCTCTTGTGCCACCGCCGATGGGCGGGGCCGTCGGCGATGTCAGTCATAAAGGCTGTTTTGTAGCTACGCTGAAAGCGGTCCATGAACTCTATTGGGCAGTTCCCTGTCTGACAGGAGGAAATGCGCCTCGACTCGCGTTAAACTGCGCGGGTTTTTAGTCCCCCATCCTCCGGAGCCTTCCATGTCCCGCGTTACCCTGAGTCGCTATTTGATTGAGCAGACCCGCAGCAACAACACTCCTGCCGATCTGCGCTTCCTGATCGAAGTGGTGGCGCGTGCTTGCAAGGAAATCAGCCACGCTGTCTCCAAAGGCGCCCTGGGCGGTGTTCTGGGCAGTATGGGCACCGAAAACGTACAGGGCGAAGTGCAGAAGAAGCTCGACGTGATCTCCAACGAGATCCTGCTCGAAGCCAACGAATGGGGCGGTCACCTGGCCGGCATGGCGTCCGAGGAAATGGACAATGCCTACCAGATTCCCGGCAAATACCCCAAAGGTGCCTACCTGCTGGTATTCGACCCGTTGGACGGTTCGTCGAACATCGACATCAACGTGTCGGTCGGCACCATCTTCTCGGTACTGCGTTGCCCTAACGAGCACCTGAGCCAGAACGAAGCCCTGAGCGAAAAAGCCTTCCTGCAACCGGGCACCCAGCAAGTGGCTGCCGGTTACGCGATCTACGGCCCGCAGACCATGCTGGTGCTGACCCTGGGCGACGGCGTCAAAGGCTTCACCCTGGACCGTGAAATGGGCAGCTTCGTCCTGACCCACGAAAACATGACCATCCCGGCATCGACCCAGGAATTTGCCATCAACATGTCCAACCAGCGTCACTGGGAAGCCCCGGTGCAGCGCTACGTGAGCGAGTTGCTGGAAGGCGAGACCGGCCCGCTGAAAAAAGACTTCAACATGCGCTGGATCGCCGCGATGGTGGCCGACGTGCACCGCATCCTGACCCGTGGCGGTCTGTTCATGTACCCGCGCGATGCTCGCGACCCGTCCAAGCCAGGCAAATTGCGCCTGATGTACGAAGCCAACCCGATGTCGTTCCTGGTGGAGCAGGCGGGCGGTGTTTCCACTGACGGTCACCAGCGTATCCTCGACATCCAGCCTGAAGGCCTGCACCAGCGCGTGGCGGTGTTCCTGGGTTCGAAGGAAGAAGTCGACCGCGTGACCGCGTACCACAAGGAGTAACCCCATGGCCCAGCCCTGGCAGCCCCTGCTCGATTGGTGGTTCGGTTCAGCCGAAAAACCGGCCGAGATTGTGGCGGACAAGGGCGGGTTGTGGTTCGGCAAGCGTGACAGCCAGGATCTTGAAGCGCGCGAGCGCTTCGGGGCCCAGGTCGAACAGGCACTGGCCGGCGGATTGACCGAATGGGCGCAAGGCCCCCACGGTTGGCTGGCCCTGGTGTTGTTGCTCGATCAACTGCCACGGATGATCTTTCGCGAAACCCCCAAGGCCTTCAGCGGTGACCTGCGTGCGCAAGCACTGGTGGCCCAGGGCATCGCCGCGGATTTTGACCGGCAATTGCCGCCCATGCAGCGCGCGTTCATCTACCTGGTGTTCGAGCATTGCGAGAACCTGGCGGTGCAGAACGAAGGCGTATCGCGCTTTGCTGCCCTGCATGACCAGCAGCCTGCGGAGGATCGCCCGGTATTCGCCGACCACCTGGATTACGCCGAACGGCACCAGAAGGTCATCGCCCGCTTCGGCCGCTTCCCCCACCGCAACGCCATCCTCGGCCGTGAATCCACCGCTGAAGAAATGACCTTCCTGAGCCAGCCTGGCTCGCGTTTTTAAGCTGTCCCGACCCCATCGCCGAGGTACACCCGTGTGAGTTGTGTGGGTGCATGGGGCCCGCGCAGCTACAGGTTTTGTAGCCGCTGCCGAAGGCGGCGCTGGCCCTCACGACCGCTGCCGTACTCCCGGATGCCCCCCCAGCGGCTAAACACTCAGATCCGAAAACTACCCACCAACTGCTTCAGACGTGCCGCCTGCCGTTCCAGGTCGGCGCAGGCGCGCAGGGTGGATTGCAGGTTTTCCACGCCTTCCTGGTTCAGGGTGTTGATCTCGGTGATGTCGACGTTGATCGACTCGACCACCGCGGTCTGCTCCTCGGTGGCGGTGGCCACCGACTGGTTCATGCCGTCGATCTCGCCGATGCGCTGGGTCACGCTGCCCAGGCGCTCGCCGGCCTGGTTGGCGATGCCCACGCTGCTTTCGCTCTCGCGCTGGCTTTCGGTCATGGTGCTCACCGCCTGGCGCGCGCCCACTTGCAGCTCTTCGATCATCTTCTGCACTTGCTGCGCCGAATCCTGGGTCCGGTGGGCCAGGTTGCGCACCTCGTCGGCCACCACCGCAAACCCACGCCCGGCTTCACCGGCGCGGGCCGCTTCAATGGCTGCGTTAAGGGCCAGCAGGTTGGTTTGCTGAGAGATGCTGGTGATCACTTCGAGGATCTGCCCGATGTTCACCGTGTTGCTGTTCAGGGTTTCGATATTGCCGCAGGAATCGCTGATCTTGGCCGACAGCTGGTGCATGGCCGCGATGGTCTGATCCACCACCTGTTGGCCTTCGGCGGCCAGGTTGCGCGCGTCGCTGGAATGCTGCGAGGCGAGGGCGGCGTTCTGGGCGATTTCCTGGGCGGCGGCCCCCAGTTCGTTGATCGCCGCGGCCACGCTGCTGGTACGCGAGGCCTGCTGGTCGGAGTTGAACATCGACGAGTTGGAGGCTGCCACCACCCGCAGCGCCACCTCATTGACCTGGCCGGTGGCCGAGGACACCTCGGTGATCGAGGTGTGGATCCGCTCGACAAACCGGTTGAACGACAGGCCCAGGGTGCCGAACTCATCGTGGCCGTGGATGCTCAGGCGTTTGGTCAGGTCGCCTTCGCCTTCGGCGATGTCATGCATGGCGCGACCCATCAGGTGCAGCGGTTGCATCAGCACCCGGATCAGCATGCCGAGCAGGGCGATGATGATCACCACCGCGATAAACATGGCAATGATCGCCGAGGTGCGGAACTCGCTGAGCATGGCGAACGCGGTGTCCTGATCCAGCACCAGCGCCACGTACCAGTCGGCCGAGGGCACACCGTTGACGTGGGTGAAGGAGATGAATTGGCGTTTGCCGTTCACGTCCACTTCCTTCAGGCCCGGGCTGATGCTGGGGGCGCCGTTGGGGTAGGCCTCGCCCAGGCTTTTGAGCACCAGCTTGCTGTCCGGGTGGATCAGGATCTTGCCGTCGGCGCTGACGATAAACGCGTGGCCATGGCCGCCGAAGTTCAGCGAGTTGATGATGGCGCTGACGCTGGAGAGGTCGATGTCGGCGCCGGCCACGCCGATAAACTGGTTCTGGTGCTGCACCGGCGTGGCCACGGTGATCACCAGCTTGCCGGAGGACGCGGCGATGTACGGCTCGGTGACGATGGTCCGGCCGGCGCTGTTGGCCGCCTTGAACCAGCCCCGGGCGCGCGGATCGTAGTCGGCGGCACGGTTGCCGGCTGGCACCGAGAACATCACCCCGTCCTGGCCGCCAAAATAGCTCAGTTGGAAGTTGCTGGCGTAAGCCGGCAGGCCGACGCTGCGTTGCAGGCTGTCGCCACCGTTGCCATCCACGGCGATCTGCTGGGCCAGGGATTGCAGGAGCTGGATGCGACTTTCGAGCCAGGTCTGAATGTTGCTGGTGGTCAGGCTGCCGAGTTCCTGCATGGAGGATTCGGTGCCACTGCGCAGGGCTGCGCGCTGACGGTAGTCGTTGAACAGGATGAAACAGGCGAACGCCACGGCGACCACAAGGGCGGCGGCGAGCAGGATCTTGTGGCTGAACTTCATGTTTCTGGTCATTAAGTGAACTACCGCGAGAGGCTGGTCAACGAGGGTGCGCTAATTTGCCACAGTGGAGGGCTTTTCGCTGCCTATATGTCGACTTGCCAGCGTCAAAACTGAAGCGAGTTTCGGCAAAGCCGACGAAATGCTTTCGGCCTCGGGAAAGTGCCTGATTTGTGACGCAAATCGTGTTTTTTGCCGGTAATAAATACCCGTCGTCATGGGGAACCAGATCGGGGTTTTCTCTTCTAAGCTTCTGGTTGGCAGCCATGCCTTCCCCCTTCCGTCCAGGAGTTCACCATGTCGCTGCGTTCCCTCGCTCTGTTGTCGTTCTGCGTGCTGCTGGCAGCCTGCAGCAAGGTCAATCAGGAAAACTATTCCAAGCTGTCGGCGGGCATGCCCAAGGCCGAGGTTGAAAACCTGCTCGGCAAACCGACCGATTGCTCCGGCGCCCTGGGCATGTCCAGCTGCACCTGGGGTGACAAAAACAGCTTTATCAGCGTGCAGTACGCCGGTGACAAAGTGCTGATGTTTTCCGGGCAAGGCCTGAAGTAAACCGGGGCCACGTGCCCACGGGAGAAAAATAATGATGCGTTTGGTATTCACTCTTCTGGCCGGCCTGCTCTTGGCCGGCTGCGCCACGTCCCGGGACGATTCGCTGGCGCCCAAGACCGTTAGTCACGTCGACCTCAAGCGTTACCAAGGGACCTGGTACGAGCTGGCGCGACTGCCGATGTACTTCCAGCGCAATTGTGCGCAATCCGAAGCCCGTTACACCCTGTTGCCCGAAGGCAATGTGGCGGTGCTCAACCGCTGCCTGACGCCCGAGTGGAAGTGGGAAGAAGCGCGGGGCACGGCGACGCCGCAGGTGCCGGGTAACACCGACAAGCTGTGGGTCGAGTTCGACAACTGGTTTTCCCGGTTGCTGCCCGGGGTCGCGAAGGGCGATTACTGGGTGCTTTACGTCAGCGACGACTACAAGACAGCCATTGTCGGCGACCCGAGTCGGCGCTACCTGTGGCTGCTGTCGCGCAAGCCGGAAGTCAGCGAGACAGTCCGTGAGGATTTGCTGAGCCGGGCACGCCAGCAGGGCTACGACACCACACGGCTGATCTGGCGGGTGTCGGATTCAGTGATGGCGAAAAATTCCAAGTAACGCCGAGGCGAGGGCGATTGGCAGGGGACTGTTGAATTGCCCGTTTGGCCGGGATGGCCGCTGCGCGGCCAGGCGCGAGCAAGCTCCCGCGCCACAATGATTCCCCGCGCTGCAAGCGCGCGGGGGCGGGTTCAGTTGAGCAGTTCGCGCAGGACCTGGGTGAAGGCGCGGTTGCTTTCTTCTTCCCCGGCATGGCGTCCGTTGCGCACCACCCACTGGCCGTTGACCAGCACATCGCGTACCTGACGGTCGCCGCCGGCGAACAGCCAGCGATTGAGAATGGCGTCGCCGTCGGCGGTGGCCAGGTACGGGTCGTTGCCGTCCAGCACCAGCCAGTCGGCACGCTTGCCCACTTCCAATGCGCCGATGGCTTGCCCCAGCGCTTCGGCGCCGCCATCCAGCGCGGCGTCATACAGGGTGCGCCCGACCATCGGCTGATCGGCGCCATACAGGCGGTTGCGCCGCTGGTCGCGCAGACGCTGGCCGTATTCCAGCCAGCGCAGTTCCTCGACCACGCTCAGTGACACATGGCTGTCGGAACCGATGCCCATGCGCCCGCCCTGGGCCAGGTAGTCCACCGCAGGGAAGATCCCGTCCCCGAGGTTCGCTTCGGTGGTCAGGCACAGCCCGGCAATCGCCCGGCTCCTGGCCATCAGCGTGACTTCTTCCGGGTTGGCATGGGTGGCGTGGACCAAGCACCAGCGCTGATCGACCTCGGTGTTTTCATACAGCCATTGCAACGGCCGGCGCCCGCTCCAGGCCAGGCAGTCGTCGACTTCCTTCTGCTGCTCGGCGATGTGGATATGCACCGGGCACTGTCGGTCGCTGGCGGCCAGGACCTCGCTGATCTGCTGCGGCGTGACCGCGCGCAAGGAGTGAAAGCACACTCCCAGGTGTTGCGCCGGCTGTGCAGCCAGCAGCGGTTGCAGACGCGATTGCAGCTTGAGGTAGTTTTCGGTGCTGTTGATAAAGCGCCGCTGGCCTTCATTGGGTGCCTGGCCGCCGAAGCCCGAGTGGCTGTAGAGCACGGGCAGCAGGGTCAGGCCGATGCCGGCAGAACTGGCCGCCTGGCTGATACGCAGCGCCAGTTCGGCCGGATCCGCATAGGGCTGGCCGCTGGTGTCGTGGTGCACGTAATGGAATTCGGCGACCGAGGTGTAGCCGGCCTTGAGCATTTCGATATACAGCTGGCGCGCGATGACGTGCAACTGCTCGGGGCTGATCTTGCCGACCAGGCGATACATCAGGTCGCGCCAGGTCCAGAAGCTGTCATTGGGGTTGCCGGCGACTTCCGCCAGGCCGGCCATCGCCCGCTGGAAGGCATGGGAGTGCAGGTTGGGCATGCCCGGCAGCAGCGGGCCCCGGACCCGTTCGGCGCCTTGCGCATCGGCGTTGGCCTGGATGTGGGTCAGCAGGCCGTCGGCGCTGACCTCAAGACGTACATTGTTGGCCCATCCATTAGGCAGCAGCGCGCGTTCGGCAAAGAAGGCGGACATGGTTCAGCACCCCATCGTGTGTTATTTGTATATACATATACAGACGTTTGCCTGCTCGGTAAACTCCGGCAAGCTAGCCCCCTTTATTCACGAACAAGGATTCCCTGTGCCGATTCCGACTGCCAACTCCCCGCTGGCCGCCCACTTGGGCGATAGTCCGGCGCCCTTGTACGCCCGCGTCAAACAGATGATTACCCAGCAGATCGAGAGCGGAAACTGGCCGCCGCACTACCGCGTTCCGTCGGAAAGTGAACTGGTCAACCAGCTGGGTTTCAGCCGCATGACCATCAACCGTGCCCTGCGCGAAATGACTGCCGAGGGCATGCTGGTGCGGATGCAGGGCGTCGGCACCTTTGTTGCTGAACCCAAGAGCCAGTCGGCGCTGTTCGAAGTGCATAACATTGCCGACGAGATTGCCTCCCGTGGCCATCGCCACACCTGCAAGGTCATCACCCTGGGTGAAGAGGCCGCCGGCTCCGAGCGTGCCGTGGCCCTGGACATGCGCGAAGGGCAGAAGGTGTTCCACTCGCTGATCGTGCATTTCGAAAACGATATTCCGGTGCAAATCGAAGACCGTTTCGTCAACGCCCTGGTGGCGCCGGAGTACCTCAAGCAAGACTTCACCCTGCAAACCCCCTACGCCTACCTGAACCAGGTGGCCCCGCTGACCGAGGGCGAGCATGTGGTCGAGGCGATCCTGGCCGAGGCCGAGGAGTGCCGGCTGTTGCAGATCGAGCGCGGCGAGCCGTGCCTGCTGATCCGGCGCCGCACCTGGTCCGGTCGCCAGCCAGTGACCGCGGCGCGCTTGATCCACCCCGGTTCCCGTCATCGTCTGGAAGGACGTTTTCATAAATGACCCAGTTGAAGCTTTTGCGCGCCACCGACTACCCGCGCATGCCTTGGAAGAACGGCGGTGGCAGCACCGAAGAAATCACCCGTGATGCCGGCGTTGGCCTGGAAGGGTTTGGCTGGCGCCTGTCGATTGCCGATATCGGTGAGTCCGGTGGTTTTTCCAGCTTTGCCGGTTACCAGCGGATCATCACCGTGCTGCAAGGCAGCGGCATGGCGCTGACGGTGGATGGCCACGAGACCCGCCCGCTGCTGCCCCTCGACCCCTTCGCCTTCAGTGGCGCGAGCCAGGTGACCTGCAACCTGCTGGACGGTCCGATTCGCGACTTCAACCTGATCTACGCCGCCGACCGCTATAAAGCGCGCCTGCAATGGCTCGAAGGCGAGCAGCGTTTCTTCAGCCAGGCCAGCACCCTGCTGATATTCAGCGTGACTGAGCAGTTGCAGGTAACGATCAATGACGGCGCGTTACACGAGCTGGGTTGCCACGATTGCCTGCAACTGGACGGCAATGCCGCATTGCTGGAGGTCGCCCTCGGCGGCCGCTGCTGCGTGATCGAGCTCACACACCTCTAACCCCCCCCCCATCCCTGTAGCCGCTGCCGAGCCCGCGAGGCTGCGCTGGCCCTGACCGACGCCGCAGCGCTCCCTGGAAAACCCCGTCGTCCGAGCCGCCCAGCGCAGCCTTGCGGGCTCGGCAGGGGTTACAGCTTTTGTGGGACTGGCGTTTCCCCATCGCGCACCAGTTTGTTACCGAATGCCCCAGCGTGGCGCAAAACCACGCCTTGGTAACAGCCGTTACCGCCCTCGAACAATCCCGCGAAAAAAATCCCTTCCTCGCAAAGCCTTTATTTTCAAGGCGTACACGCCTGCACCTGGTTTTCTTCGGTGGTCGTTTCCCGAGTTGGCCGCTTGATTGCATATGCTTGTATGTACAAGTAAATATGTGTGCGTAAGAGTGAGGTGATTTCCTCTTCGCGCCCTTGCTGATTCGCTTGTAGCGCAACCCCTGCGCGCAGGCTTGCTGGCCCACTGCCTGGGTTGGTTTGGATTGATTGCTGAGGATTTTTTCCGTGACTGACAACAAACCTACTAAATACCGGAACGTCGAAATTCGCGCTGCCCGCGGCAACAAGCTGACCGCCAAGAGCTGGCTGACAGAAGCGCCGCTGCGGATGCTGATGAACAACCTCGATCCGGAAGTCGCCGAGAACCCTAAAGAGCTGGTGGTCTACGGCGGCATTGGTCGCGCCGCGCGCAACTGGGAGTGCTACGACAAGATCGTCGAGAGCCTGACCAACCTCAATGACGATGAAACCCTGCTGGTGCAGTCGGGCAAGCCGGTCGGCGTGTTCAAGACCCACAGCAATGCACCGCGGGTACTGATCGCCAACTCCAACCTGGTGCCGCACTGGGCCAGCTGGGAACACTTCAACGAACTGGATGCCAAGGGCCTGGCCATGTACGGCCAGATGACCGCCGGCAGCTGGATCTACATCGGCAGCCAGGGCATCGTCCAGGGCACCTACGAAACCTTCGTCGAAGCCGGTCGCCAGCACTACAACAGCAATCTGAAAGGCCGCTGGGTCCTCACCGCCGGCCTCGGCGGCATGGGTGGCGCCCAGCCGCTGGCCGCGACCCTGGCCGGTGCCTGCTCGCTGAACATCGAATGCCAGCAGGTCAGCATCGATTTCCGCCTCAACAGCCGCTACGTCGATGAACAAGCCCGCGACCTCGACGACGCCCTGGCCCGCATCGAGAAATACACCAAGGAAGGCAAGGCCATCTCCATTGCCCTGCTGGGTAACGCCGCGGAAATCCTCCCGGAACTGGTCAAGCGTGGCGTGCGCCCGGACATGGTCACCGACCAGACCAGCGCCCACGATCCGCTCAACGGTTACCTGCCAGCCGGCTGGACCTGGGACGAGTACCGCACTCGCGCCAAGACCGAGCCTGCCGCCGTGGTCAAGGCCGCCAAGCAATCCATGGCGGTGCACGTCAAGGCCATGCTCGACTTCCAGAAACAAGGCATTCCGACCTTCGACTACGGCAACAACATCCGGCAGATGGCCCAGGAAGAGGGCGTGGAAAACGCCTTCGACTTCCCGGGTTTCGTACCGGCCTATATCCGTCCGCTGTTCTGCCGTGGCATCGGTCCGTTCCGTTGGGCCGCGCTGTCCGGCGACCCGCAGGACATCTACAAGACCGACGCCAAGGTCAAGGAACTGATCCCCGACGACGCCCACCTGCACAACTGGCTGGACATGGCCCGCGAGCGCATCAGCTTCCAGGGCCTGCCGGCGCGTATCTGCTGGGTCGGCCTGGGCCTGCGTGCCAAGCTCGGCCTGGCATTCAACGAAATGGTGCGCAGCGGTGAACTGTCGGCGCCGATCGTGATCGGTCGCGACCACCTGGACTCCGGTTCGGTCGCCAGCCCGAACCGCGAAACCGAGTCGATGCAGGATGGTTCCGACGCCGTGTCCGACTGGCCACTGCTCAACGCCCTGCTCAACACCGCCAGTGGCGCGACCTGGGTCTCGCTGCACCACGGTGGCGGCGTCGGCATGGGCTTCTCCCAGCACTCGGGGATGGTCATCGTCTGCGACGGTACCGATGAAGCCGCCGAGCGTATCGCGCGCGTGCTGCACAACGACCCGGCCACCGGTGTCATGCGTCACGCCGACGCCGGTTATCAGATCGCTATCGACTGCGCCAAGGAGCAAGGCCTGAATCTGCCGATGATCACCGGCAAGTAAGCCGTATCGCGGGGGCCGGTCCACCGGCTCCCGCCGCTACAAAAAACGCTCCTGTCGGAGCCGCAAATCGTCTGCAGTGCCCATAGAGGTTCGACGTAAATGGCTTTATCGAATGATCGTGCAAGCAGTAAACCGTTGATCGAAAGGCGTTCGATCGACTACATCCCGGAAGCGGAAAGACACGGTCGTCTATTGAGTCAGTTCACCCTATGGCTGGGTGCCAACCTGCAAATCACTGCAATTGTCACCGGGGCCCTGGCCGTGGTGCTGGGCGGTGATGTGTTCTGGTCGCTGATCGGCCTGTTGCTTGGGCAACTGATCGGCGGCGGGGTCATGGCGCTGCACGCGGCACAAGGACCGCAACTGGGCCTGCCGCAGATGATCTCCAGCCGTGTGCAGTTCGGTGTCTACGGTGCGGTGATTCCCCTGGTGCTGGTGTGCCTGATGTACATCGGTTTCTCGGCCAGCGGCTCGTTGCTGGCGGGGCAGGCGGTGGCGCAACTGCTGCAGGTCCAGGACTGGGTCGGCATCGTGCTGTTTGCCGGTTCGATCATGGTCTTCACCATCTTCGGCTATCGGGTGATTCACGGCATTGGCCGGGTCGCCAGCGTGCTGGGGGTCGTGGCCTTCATTTACCTGTTCTACAAACTGCTGTCCGGCAACGACATTGGCGCGCTGCTGGGTAACAAGCATTTTTCTCTTTCGAGCTTTCTGTTGGCGGTGTCGTTGTCGGCCTCCTGGCAGATCGCCTTCGGCCCTTATGTGGCCGACTACTCGCGTTATCTGCCGCGCAGCACCTCGGCGACCAAGACCTTCTGGGCCGTGGGCCTGGGTTCGGTGATCGGCGCGCAGGCGGCGATGGTGTTCGGGGTGTTCGCGGCGGCCCTGGCCGGTTCGCAGTTTGCCCACCACGAGGTGTCGTTTATCGTCGGCCTGGGGGGCACCGGGATCGTTGCCGGCCTGCTGTACTTCGCCGTGGCCTTCGGCAAGGTGACAGTGACCACCCTCAACGCCTACGGCAGCTTCATGTCGATCGCCACCATCATCAGTGGCTTTCGCGGCAGCCGGCACATCGGCAGCGGCGTGCGCCTGCTGTACATCTTCATCATGGTCTCGATCGCGGCGTCCCTGGCACTGCTGGGCAAGGACTCGTTCCTCAAGGACTTCTCCGCGTTCATCCTGTTCCTGCTGGCGTTCTTCACGCCCTGGAGCGCGATCAACCTGGTGGACTTCTACTGCATCACCAAAGAGCGCTATGACATTCCCGCGCTCTCGGACCCCAATGCCCGGTACGGGCGCTGGAACCTCATGGGCATCAGCATTTACGTGTTTGGTGTGTTGATTCAAATGCCGTTCATCTCCACCCATTTCTACACCGGTCCGCTGGTGGCGAGCCTGGGGGACACCGATATCTCCTGGATCATCGGCCTGGTGGTGCCGGCAATGCTGTACTACTTCGCCGCCAAAAAATGGCATGGCGCGGTACCCGATCGCTTGATCCTGCCGGTAGAGCAGGACGCGGTCACCGAACAAAAGCTGAGTGGGGCGGCCCGCGCAAGCGCGGTGTGAGCCTGATTGGACGTGGATAGGGCTGGATGCCTCTTGACTGCCGTATGCCAATTCATGATTAGGAGCGTCACACAATGCGCATCAATAAGACCCTGCTGACCACTCTGCTTTCCATGGGCCTGCTGGCCAGTACCGGTGCTGCCCAGGCCGCCGGCTGGTGCGAATCCGGCAAACCGGTGAAGTTCGCCGGGCTGAACTGGGAAAGCGGCATGTTGCTGACCGACGTGCTGCAAGTGGTCCTGGAAAAAGGCTACGACTGCAAGACCGACACCTTGCCCGGCAACTCCATCACCATGGAGAACGCCCTGGGCAGCAACGACATTCAAGTATTCGCCGAGGAGTGGGTTGGCCGCAGCGAAGTCTGGAACAAGGCCGAGAAGGCCGGCAAGGTGGTGGGTGTCGGCGCCCCGGTGGTGGGGGCCGTCGAAGGCTGGTACGTGCCGCGCTACGTGATCGAGGGCGATGCCAAGCGCAAGCTGCAAGCCAAGGCGCCGGACCTGAAGAACATCGCCGACCTGGCCAAGTATTCAGCGGTGTTCAAGGATCAGGAAGAGCCTGCCAAAGGCCGTTTCTACAACTGCCCGGCCGGCTGGACCTGTGAGCTGGACAACAGTGAAATGCTCAAGAGCTACGGCCTGGAAAGCAGCTACACCAACTTCCGCCCGGGCACCGGCCCGGCCCTGGATGCCGCTGTGCTGTCGAGCTACAAGCGTGGCGAGCCGATCCTGTTTTACTACTGGTCGCCGACTCCGCTGATGGGCCAGGTCGACCTGGTGAAGCTCGAGGAAAAACCCGGCGTGGATAAAAGCGTGACCATCAAGGTCGGCCTGTCCAAGGTGTTCCACGAGCAGGCGCCGGAGCTGGTCGCGGTGCTGGAAAAGGTCAACCTGCCGATCGATCTGCTGAACCAGAACCTGGCGCGGATGACCAAGGAGCGCATCGAATCACCGAAGTTGGCGAAAATCTTTCTCAAGGAACATCCTGAAGTCTGGCATGCATGGGTAAGCGACGATGCGGCCAAGAAAATCGACGCGGCCTTGTAGGTAGAGCCTTTGCGGCCGTCAGCACTGGCTGCCGCAAGCGACGCCACATCCCCCCTTGATCGAGAGTTGCTTATGTTTCCTGAGCGTTTCACATTTTCTATCGCCGATTGGGTCAACGCTTGGGTTGACTCGTTGGTGACTAATTACGGCGATGTATTCCGCCACATCTCCGACACCCTGCTGTGGGCCATCGTCAACCTCGAAGGCCTGCTGCGCATGGCGCCCTGGTGGCTGATGCTGGCCATTGTCGGCGGCATTGCCTGGCATGCGACGCGCAAGGTGCTGACCACTGCGGTGATCGTCGGCCTGCTGTTTCTGGTGGGCGCCGTCGGGCTGTGGGACAAGCTGATGCAGACCCTGGCACTGATGCTGGTGGCGACCGTGATTTCGGTGCTGATCGGCATTCCCCTGGGCATCCTTTCGGCGCGCAGCAATCGCCTGCGTTCGGTGCTGATGCCGCTGCTCGACATCATGCAGACCATGCCCAGCTTCGTGTACCTGATCCCGGTGCTGATGCTGTTCGGTCTGGGCAAGGTGCCGGCGATCTTCGCCACCGTTATCTACGCCGCGCCGCCGCTGATCCGCCTCACCGACCTGGGGATTCGCCAGGTCGACCGCGAGGTCATGGAAGCGATCAACGCCTTTGGCGCCAATCGCTGGCAGCAGCTGTTCGGCGTGCAATTGCCGCTGGCGCTGCCGAGCATCATGGCCGGGATCAACCAGACCACCATGATGGCCCTGTCGATGGTGGTGATTGCCTCGATGATCGGTGCCCGTGGCCTGGGCGAAGACGTGCTGGTGGGCATCCAGACCCTCAACGTCGGGCGCGGCCTGGAAGCGGGGCTGGCCATCGTGATTCTGGCGGTGGTGATCGATCGGATTACCCAGGCCTATGGTCGTCCACGCCATGAGGTGAACCCATGAGCAACACAGCCATCAGCAAAATCGAAGTCAAGAACGTGTTCAAGATCTTCGGCAATCGTTCCGCCGATGCCTTGAACATGATCCGCCAGAACAAGAGCAAGGATCAGGTGCTGGCCGAAACCGGCTGCGTGGTCGGGGTCAACGACCTGTCGCTGAGCATCGGCACCGGCGAAATCTTCGTGATCATGGGCCTCTCCGGCTCCGGCAAGTCGACCCTGGTGCGCCACTTCAATCGCCTGATCGACCCCACCAGCGGCGCGATCCTGGTGGACGGCGAAGACATCCTGCAATACGACATGGACGCCCTGCGCCAGTTTCGCCGGCACAAGATCAGCATGGTGTTCCAGAGCTTCGGCCTGTTGCCCCACAAGAGCGTGCTGGACAACGTCGCCTACGGCCTGAAAGTGCGCGGCGAGAGCAAGCAGGTCTGTGCCGAACGGGCGCTGCACTGGATCAATACCGTGGGCCTCAAGGGCTATGAAAACAAATACCCGCACCAGCTTTCCGGCGGCATGCGCCAACGGGTCGGCCTGGCCCGGGCGCTGGCGGCGGACACCGACATCATCCTGATGGACGAAGCCTTCAGCGCCCTCGATCCGCTGATCCGCGCCGAAATGCAGGACCAGTTGCTGGAGCTGCAAAAGACCCTGCACAAGACCATCGTCTTTATCACTCACGATCTGGATGAGGCGGTGCGCATCGGCAACCGCATTGCGATCCTCAAGGACGGCCGCCTGATTCAGGTCGGTACGCCGAAGGAGATCCTGCATTCGCCGGCCGACGAGTACGTCGACCGTTTCGTCCAGCGTCGCGCGGCGGTGGTCTGATGAGCACCGTGGCTGCTGCACCGTCATTCACTCGGTATGAGGCTGGACATGTCCCAGGCTGAAACAGTCGTTATCGCCGACGCCCCGCTGCGTTGGCAGGATGTCGTCGCCGTCGCTCGCCAGGGCGCGCAACTGGTGCTCTCGGAGCAGGCCTGGGCGCGGGTCGAGAATGCCCAGGCCATCGTCCAGCGCATCGTCGCCAGCGGCGAGCGCGCCTATGGCGTCAGCACTGGCCTGGGGGCGTTGTGCAACGTCTCGCTCGAGGGCGAGCAACTCAGCCAGCTGTCGCGCAACACCTTGCTCAGCCACGCCTGCGGCGTTGGCCCGGTGTTGAGTGACGAGCAGACCCGGGCCATTCTCTGCGCCGCCATCATCAACTTCAGCCAGGGCAAATCCGGGGTGCAGCGGCCGGTGGTCGAGGCGCTGCTGAACTTGCTCAATCGCGGAATCACGCCACAGGTGCCGTCCCAGGGCTCGGTGGGTTACCTGACCCACATGGCGCATATCAGCATCACCCTGCTGGGGGTAGGCCAGGTCAGTTATCGCGGCCAGGTGGTCGCGGCCGCGCAGGCTCTGGCAGCGGAAGGGTTGCAGCCGGTGCAGCTGGGGGCCAAGGACGGGTTGTGCCTGGTCAACGGCACGCCGTGCATGACCGGCCTCAGTTGCCTGGCATTGGCCGATGCCACGCGCCTGCTGCAATGGGCCGATGTGATCGGCGCCATGAGTTTCGAAGCCCTGCGCGGGCAGATTGCCGCGTTCGACGCCGAGATCATCGCCCTCAAGCCGCACCCGGGCATGCAACAGGTGGCCACTAACCTGCGCAGCCTGCTTGAAGGCAGCGAAGTGATCGCCAACAGCCTGGGCATTCGCACCCAGGATGCCTTGAGCATTCGTTCGATTCCCCAGGTGCACGGCGCGGCCCGCGACCAGTTGGCCCACGCCACGCGCCAGATTGAAACCGAACTCAACGCCGCCACCGACAACCCGCTGCTGCTGGGCACGCCGGACAACTACCGGGTGATGTCCCAGGCCAATCCTCACGGTCAATCGGTGGCCATGGCCGCGGACCTGCTGGCGATCGCCATGGCGGAAATCGGTTCGATCGCCGAGCGTCGCCTGGATCGCCTGATCAACCCCCATGTCAGCGGCCTGCCGGCGTTCCTGGTGAGCAACCCGGGGGTCAACTCCGGAATGATGATCGTGCAATACGTGGCCGCGTCGCTGTGCGCGGAAAACCGCCAGCTGGCGCAACCGGCGGTGCTCGACAACTACGTGACCTCGGGCCTGCAGGAGGACCACCTGAGCCTCGGCACCAACGCCGCGCTGAAGCTGCACCGGGCCCTGGCGAACTGCCGTCAGATCCTCGCCATCGAGTACCTGCTGGCGGCCCAGGCCTTCGAATTTCTCAAGCCCCAGGGCTTTGGCCAGGGCACCGGCCGCGCCTGGAAGCTGCTGCGCGAGCGGGTCCCGGCCTATGACCAGGACCGCTGGCTGGCGCCGGACATCGCCAGCGCCGCCTCGATGTTGCAAGACCCGACACTGCTCGAAAACGTTTTACCGAAGCTGTACTGATTTCTACACACGCCAGCGTGCCAAGGCGCCACTGCGCTCAACCAGCGGGTGGCGACGGACAACGGAATTATCCGGAGCGACTGGCAAGTTAATAAAACTCTCAAAAGGAGAATGAATGTGACTGCGCTTAACCTTATCCCCGGCCAACTGAGCCTGGCTCAACTGCGTGCCATCTATCAGCAACCGGTGACCCTGAGCCTGGATGACAGTGCCTCGGCCCAGATCGACGCCAGCGTTGCCTGCGTCGAGCAGATCCTCGCGGAAAACCGCACCGCCTATGGCATCAACACCGGTTTCGGCCTGCTGGCCTCGACCCGCATTGCCAGCGCCGACCTGGAAAACCTCCAGCGCTCGCTGGTGCTGTCCCACGCCGCCGGTGTCGGCGAGCCGATCAGCGATGACCTGGTGCGCCTGATCATGGTGCTCAAGGTCAACAGCCTGAGCCGTGGTTTCTCGGGTATCCGCCGCCAGGTGATCGATGGCCTGATCGCGCTGATCAACGCCGAGGTTTATCCCCACATTCCGCTCAAGGGTTCGGTAGGCGCCTCCGGTGACCTGGCACCGTTGGCCCATATGTCGCTGGTGCTGCTGGGCGAGGGCAAGGCGCGCTACAAGGGCGAATGGCTGGAAGCCACCGCAGCGCTGAAGGTTGCCGGTCTCAAGCCGCTGACCCTGGCGGCCAAGGAAGGGCTGGCCCTGCTCAATGGCACCCAGGTCTCCACCGCCTATGCCTTGCGCGGCCTGTTCGAAGGTGAAGACCTGTTCGCCGGCGCCCTGGCCTGTGGCGGCCTGACGGTCGAGGCGGTGCTGGGTTCGCGCTCGCCGTTCGACGCGCGGATTCACGCAGCCCGTGGCCAGCGTGGCCAGATCGATGCCGCCGCGGCCTACCGCGACCTGCTGGGCGAGGCCAGTGAAGTGTCGGCCTCCCACGAGAACTGCGACAAGGTCCAGGACCCGTACTCCCTGCGCTGCCAGCCGCAAGTGATGGGCGCCTGCCTGACTCAACTGCGCCAGGCGGCTGAAGTGCTGGTGGTCGAAGCCAACGCCGTTTCCGACAACCCGCTGGTATTTGCCGCCGAAGGCGACGTGATTTCCGGTGGCAACTTCCACGCCGAGCCGGTGGCCATGGCCGCCGACAACATGGCCCTGGCCATCGCCGAAATCGGCTCCCTGAGCGAGCGCCGCATTTCGCTGATGATGGACAAGCACATGTCGCAACTGCCGCCGTTCCTGGTGGCCAATGGCGGGGTCAACTCCGGCTTCATGATCGCCCAGGTCACGGCCGCCGCCCTGGCCAGCGAAAACAAGGCCCTGGCTCACCCGCACTCGGTGGACAGCATCCCGACCTCCGCCAACCAGGAAGACCACGTGTCGATGGCGCCGGCCGCCGGCAAGCGCCTGTGGGAAATGGCTGAAAACACCCGTGGCGTGCTCGCCGTGGAATGGCTGGCGGCCTGTCAGGGCCTGGACCTGCGCGATGGCCTGAAAACCTCGGTCAAACTGGAAAAAGCCCGCAGCGCCCTGCGCGCCAAAGTGCCGTTCTACGAGAAGGACCGTTTCTTCGCGCCGGACATCAATGCCGCAAGCGAGCTGCTGGCCTCGCGCTGCCTGAACGAGCTGGTATCGGCCAAGTTGCTGCCAAGCCTGTAATCACCACAAAGCCTTGCGCGGCCCGGCCTTCACGCCGGGCCTGTGCAGGCTGCTGCCGAGCCTCGAGTAGGGGAGGCTGCTGATTGTCTCCATGCCTGGCATGGAAGTGCGGCCTGTGACGCCTGGCGTCACGAAATGGACGCGGAGCGTCTGTTGATGATTCTTCCTGTGCATGTGCCCGGGAAGAAATGGTCGTCTGATAAGAATAAATAGGGGACGAAGAAATGGAACAGAAAACAGCTGGATTGAAGCGCGGCCTATCGGCTCGCCACATTCGGTTCATGGCCTTGGGGTCCGCCATCGGCACCGGGCTTTTTTACGGTTCTGCCTCGGCCATTCAAATGGCCGGCCCTGCAGTTTTGCTCGCCTACCTGATTGGTGGCGCAGCCGTTTTCATGGTGATGCGCGCCCTCGGCGAGATGGCCGTGCATAACCCGGTGTCCGGTTCGTTCGGGCACTACGCCAGCCAGTACCTGGGGCCGTTGTCGGGCTTCATCCTGGGCTGGACCTACGCGTTTGAAATGATCATCGTCTGCCTGGCGGACGTCACGGCGTTCGGTATCTACATGGGCTTCTGGTTCCCGGAGGTGGCCCGCTGGATCTGGGTGCTGGGCATTGTGCTGCTGATCGGCGGCCTCAACCTGTGCAACGTCAAGGTCTTCGGCGAGATGGAGTTCTGGCTGTCGCTGCTCAAGGTCGGGGCCATTGTCGCGATGATTCTCGGCGGCTTCGGCATCATGCTGTTCGGCATCGGTTCGGCCGGCAGCGACCAGGCAGTGGGCGTCTCCAACCTGTGGGCCCATGGCGGTTTCATGCCTAACGGCATCGGTGGCCTGATCGCCTCGTTCGCGGTGGTGATGTTCGCCTTTGGCGGAATTGAAATCATCGGCATCACCGCCGGCGAAGCCAAGGACCCGCGCCGGGTGATCCCCAAGGCGATCAACGCCGTGCCGCTGCGGATTCTGCTGTTCTACGTGCTGACCCTGTTTGTGCTGATGGCCATCTACCCATGGCAGCAGATCGGCACCCAGGGCAGCCCGTTCGTGCAGATCTTCGATAACCTGGGCATCGCCTCGGCGGCGACCATCCTCAACATCGTGGTGATCTCGGCGGCGGTGTCGGCCATCAACAGCGACATCTTCGGCGCCGGGCGCATGATGTATGGCCTGGCCCAGCAAGGTCAGGCGCCCAAGGGCTTTGCCCAGCTGTCGAAACAGGGCGTGCCGTGGATGACCGTGGTGGTGATGGCGGCGGCCCTGTTGGGCGGCGTGCTGCTGAACTACCTGATTCCGGAAAACGTATTCCTGCTGATCGCGTCCATCGCGACCTTCGCCACGGTCTGGGTCTGGCTGATGATCCTCGTGACCCAGGTGGCCATGCGTCGCTCCATGAACGCCGAGCAGGTTGCCCAGTTGCAATTCAAGGTGCCGTTCTGGCCTTGGGCACCGGCAGCGGCCATCGTCTTCATGCTGTTCATCTTTGGCGTGCTGGGTTACTTCCCGCAGACTCAGGCGGCGCTGATGGTGGGCGCGGTGTGGATTGTGCTGCTGGTGGTTGCATATATGTTGTGGGTCAAGCCAGCGGCGGCACAGGCGCAGCGGGTGGCTGATCCGTCTTTATCACCGACTGACCACTAACGGAGACTGTGGATGAAAACTCTTTGGCAACACTGCAACGTCGCCAGCATGGCTGCGGGTAGCTACTCGATCATCGAGGACGCGGCTATGGTGACGTCAGGGGCGCACATCGAGTGGATCGGCCGGCGCTCGCAGGCGCCGGCCGGCAACTACGCCCAGGTCAAGGACCTGGCTGGAGCCTGGGTCACCCCGGGCTTTATCGATTGCCATACCCATACGGTATTCGGCGGCAACCGCAGCGGTGAATTCGAGCAGCGCCTGCAGGGCGTGAGCTATGCCGAGATCGCCGCCGCCGGTGGCGGTATCGCCAGCACCGTGCGCGCGACCCGCGCCGCCAGTGAGGACGAGCTGTTCGCCAGTGCCAAAAAGCGTCTGCAAAGCCTGCTGCGCGACGGCGTCACCAGTGTCGAGATCAAGTCCGGCTACGGCCTGGACCTAGCCAGCGAGCGCAAGATCCTGCGGGTTATCCGCCGTCTGGGCGCCGAGTTGCCGGTCAGTGTGCGCAGCACCTGCCTGGCGGCCCACGCCTTGCCGCCGGAATACGCCGAACGCGCCGACGACTACATCGACCACATCTGCCACGAGATGCTTCCGGCGCTGGCCGCCGAAGGGCTGGTGGATGCGGTGGATGCGTTCTGCGAATACCTGGCGTTTTCGCCGGCCCAGGTGGAGCGGGTGTTTATTGCCGCGCAGGCGCTGGGCTTGCCGGTGAAGCTGCACGCCGAGCAACTGTCGTCGCTGCACGGTTCGAGCCTGGCGGCGCGCTACCACGCGCTGTCGGCCGACCACCTGGAATTCATGACCGAAGACGATGCCATCGCCATGGCCCAGTCGGGCACGGTGGCGGTGTTGTTGCCGGGGGCCTTCTACTTTTTGCGCGAAACCCAACTGCCGCCGATGGAGGCCCTGCGCAAGCATGGGGTGAAGATCGCCGTGGCCAGCGACCTCAATCCCGGCACCTCGCCGGCGTTGTCGGTGCGCCTGATGCTGAACATGGCCTGCACCTGTTTCCGCATGACCCCGGAAGAAGCCCTGGCCGGCGTCACGCTGCACGCGGCCAAGGCCCTGGGCATGGAGCAGACCCATGGTTCGCTGGAGGTCGGCAAGGTCGCGGACTTTGTCGCCTGGCAGATTGATCGTCCGGCCGACCTGGCCTACTGGCTGGGCGGCGACCTGGAAAAACGCGTCGTGCGTCACGGCGTGGAAGTGACTGTTTAGGAGAATGCTTGTGGATAAGGTGCTGAACTTCAAACAAGGCCGGGTGCCGCTGCTGATCAGCATGCCCCATGCCGGCGTGCGCCTGACGCCCGCCGTGGAGGCCGGGCTGATCGCCGAGGCGCAAAGCCTGCCGGACACCGACTGGCACATCCCGCAGCTCTACGAGTTTGCCCAGGCGCTGGGGGCCAGCACCCTGGCTGCCGAGTACTCGCGGTTTGTCATCGACCTCAACCGCCCGTCCGATGACACACCTTTATATGTCGGGGCCACCACCGGCCTGTACCCGGCCACCCTGTTCGACGGCGTGCCGTTGTTCAAGGAGGGCCATGAGCCGTCGGCCGAAGAACGGGCGAGTTACCTGCAAAAGGTCTGGGGGCCGTATCACCGCACCCTGCAGGAAGAACTGGCACGGTTGCGGGACGAGTTTGGTTACGCCTTGCTGTTCGATGCCCACTCGATCCGTTCGCTGATCCCCCATCTGTTCGAGGGCAAGCTGCCGGACTTCAACCTCGGCACCTTCAACGGCGCCAGCTGCGACCCGCAACTGGCCAGCCAGCTGGAGGCAATCTGCGCCGGCCATGGCGATTACAGCCATGTGTTGAACGGGCGCTTCAAGGGCGGTCATATCACCCGCCATTACGGCAACCCGGCCGAGCATATCCACGCGGTGCAACTGGAGCTGGCGCAGAGCACCTATATGGAAGAGTTCGAACCGTTCCGCTATCGCCCGGACCTGGCGGCGCCGACCCAGGTGGTGCTCAAGGAGTTGCTGCAAGGGCTGCTCGCCTGGGGCCGGCAGCGTTACGGCAAGTGAGGGCGCGCGCCCTGGCGACAAACCCCTGAGGGGGCAGGGTTCACGTGCATGAAATGGGGCTGACAACCCCATTTTTCTCAAGGGCATGCTGATTGCGTAATTCGGGTTTATGATGCCGGACGGCAGAATAATTGAAGTCCCCCCAGGGATGAACCCGACCCTTACGGAGCGCGCAATGCAGACTTTGTACCCGCAGATCAAACCCTACGCCCGGCACGATCTGGCTGTCGACGAACCGCATGTGCTGTACGTCGATGAAAGCGGTTCTCCGGAAGGCCTGCCGGTGGTGTTTATCCACGGGGGCCCGGGAGCCGGGTGCGATGCCCAGAGCCGCTGCTATTTCGACCCGAACCTGTACCGCATTGTCACCTTCGATCAGCGCGGTTGCGGTCGCTCCACCCCCCACGCCAGCCTTGAAAACAACACCACTTGGGACCTGGTCGCCGACCTGGAGCGGATTCGTCTGCACCTGGGGATCGAAAAGTGGGTGGTGTTTGGCGGTTCCTGGGGCTCGACACTGGCGCTGGCTTACGCGCAAAGCCATCCAGAACGTGTGCACGGTCTGATTCTGCGCGGGATCTTTCTGGCGCGTCCGCAGGAAATCGAGTGGTTTTACCAGAACGGCGCCAGCCGCCTGTTCCCGGATTACTGGCAGGACTACGTGGCGCCCATCCCGCAGGATGAACGCCATGACCTGCTCAACGCCTTCCACAAACGCCTGACCGGCACCGACCAGATTGCCCAGATGCATGCGGCCAAGGCCTGGTCGACCTGGGAGGGACGCACTGCGACCCTGCGCCCGAACCCGCTGGTGGTGGACCGTTTCTCCGAGCCGCAGCGCGCGCTGTCGATTGCCCGGATCGAATGCCACTACTTCACCAACAATGCCTTCCTTGAACCCAACCAGCTGATTCGCGACATGGGCAAGATCGCCCACCTGCCGGGGGTTATCGTCCACGGTCGCTACGACGTGATCTGCCCCCTGGACAACGCCTGGGAGCTGCACCAGGCCTGGCCCAACAGCGAACTGCAAGTCATCCGCGACGCGGGCCACGCGGCCTCCGAGCCGGGGATCACCGACGCCCTGGTGCGTGCCGCCGACCAGATGGCCCGGCGCCTGCTCGACCTGCCGCTTGAAGAAGCATGAAGGGCCTGCTGCAACGGGTGCGTGGCGCACGAGTGGAAGTGGCGGGGGAGGTGGTAGGCGCCATCGACCAGGGGTTGCTGGTGCTGGTGGCGGTCGAACCCGACGACACCCGGGCCAGCGCCGACAAACTTCTGCACAAGCTGCTTAACTATCGGGTGTTCAGTGATCCCGAGGGCAAGATGAATCTGTCCCTGGCCGAGGTCGATGGCGGTCTGCTGCTGGTGTCGCAGTTCACCCTGGCCGCCGACACCAAAAGTGGCTTGCGTCCGAGCTTTTCCACGGCCGCGCCGCCCGCCCTGGGCCAGGAGCTTTTCGACTATCTATTAGCAAAGGCGCAACAGTTACATGGCAAAGTGGCATCGGGGCGTTTCGGTGCGGACATGCAGGTGCATCTGGTCAATGATGGCCCGGTAACCTTCCTGTTACAGACCTGAAAGTGCTTGAAACATCTTTTTCCGCCGATTTAGGTCGAAAACAGCTGTTTTACCCAATAAATACTTTGTTCCCCCTGATGCGTTGTAACGCGGCCTACTAGATAATCGCGCGCTACGGGGATCAGCGTTCGTTGGTCCATTTTGACTTAGGTAGAGACTTGTCCGTGACCGCTTGGGGAATCATTTCGCCCCATCGGAGTCGGAACAATGCTCGCCAACCTGGCATATAGATAGCTGGCCGTTGGTTTTTTGATCTGTTTTCGGCGAGGGTTGCTCGTGATTGTTAGTCCCTGTAATGCACCAAAATTGTCTGCCAAACGGTTACGAAACGCGCTGCTGACAGGCTCTGCCCTGCTTTGCCTGCTTGGCGCCGGTCCGCTCATGGCTTTCAATCTGGATGATGTATCGGCCAAAGCCAAAGAGCTGGCCGGGCAGAAGTACGAGGCCCCGCGCAGTAACCTGCCGAACGAATTTCGAGACATGAAGTTCGCGGATTATCAAAAAATCCGCTTCCTCACTGAAAAAGCTGAGTGGGCCAATCAGAAAACCCCCTTCAAGCTGTCGTTCTATCACCAGGGCATGCACTTCGATACGCCGGTGAAAATCAACGAAATCACGGCCAACACCGTCGAAGAGATCAAATACGACCCGAGTCGCTTCGACTTCGGCGACGTCAAGTTCGATCCCAAGGCCACCGAGAAGCTGGGTTATGCCGGTTTCCGCGTGCTGTACCCGATCAACAAGGCCGACAAGCAAGACGAGATCATGACCATGCTCGGCGCGAGCTACTTCCGCGTCGTGGGCAAGGGCCATACCTACGGCTTGTCCGCCCGTGGCCTGGCGATCGATACCGCCTTGCCTTCCGGCGAAGAGTTCCCGCGTTTCAGCGAGTTCTGGATCCAGCAACCCAAGCCCACCGACAAGCACCTGGTGATCTACGCCCTGCTGGATTCGCCGCGTGCGGCCGGCGCCTACCGCCTGACCCTGCGTCCGGGCAGCGACACCATCGTCGACGTCAAGGCCAAGGTGTTCCTGCGGGACAAGGTCGGCAAGCTGGGCATCGCCCCGCTGACCAGCATGTTCCTGTTCGGCGCCAACCAGCCGTCCAAGGTCCTCAACTACCGTCGCGAGCTGCATGACTCCAGCGGGCTGTCGATCCATGCCGGCAATGGCGAGTGGATCTGGCGTCCGCTGAACAACCCGAAACACCTGGCCGTGAGCAACTTCTCGGTGGAAAACCCGCGTGGTTTCGGCTTGCTGCAACGGGGCCGCGACTTCAGCCACTACGAAGACCTCGATGACCGCTACGACAAGCGCCCAAGCGCCTGGATCGAGCCGAAGGGCGATTGGGGCAAGGGCACCGTGGATCTGGTAGAGATCCCGACTGCCGATGAAACCAACGACAACATCGTGGCGTTCTGGAGCCCGGAGAAACAGCCGGAGCCGGGCCAGGCCTTTGATTTCGCCTACCGCCTGCACTGGACCATCGACGAAGCCGCCCTGCATTCGCCGGACAGCGCCTGGGTCGAGCAGACCCTGCGTTCCACGGGTGACGTCAAGCAGTCGAACCTGATCCGTCAGCCGGACGGCAGCGTGGCGTACCTGGTGGACTTCCAGGGCCCATCCCTGGCGGCCCTGCCGGAAGATGCCGAAGTGCGCAGCCAGGTCAGCGTTGGCGATAACGCCGAGCTGGTCGAAAACAGCGTGCGCTACAACCCTGAAACCAAAGGCTGGCGCCTGACCCTGCGGATGAAAATCAAGGACGCGGGCAAGTCCACCGAGATGCGTGCGGCGCTGGTGAGAAACGTGGCTCCGGCCGAACCTGCCAAGTCGACCCTGCCGGCCTCCAATTCTTCCGTGGCCAAGGCGGACAAGATTGCCGCCAAGCAACAGGAGAAGAAGGACAAGGAAGCCAAGCTGGCCGAGGCCAAGCAAGCTGACGCCAAACCGGCCAAAGACGCCAAGGACAACAAAGACGCGAAGCAGCCTGTCGCTGCCGATGCCGCCCCAGCCACACCGGAATCTGTCCCGACTGAGCAAGTCCTGACCGAGACCTGGAGCTATCAGTTGCCTGCCGATGAGTAACTCTCAAGTACAGCCAGAGACTCTCGCCGAGTACCTGGCGCACCTGCCGATGACGGACGAGCAGCGCGCTGAACTGGCGGGTTGCCAGTCTTTCAGCGAGCTGCACCAGCGGCTGTCGTCTGCAACCTTCGATGCCCCTGCCGATGCCGCCCAGGCGTCGGTCGGCCGACGTCTGACCCTGAGCACCGCCGAAGAGCTGGAGGACGCCGAAATGCTGGCGCTCGACGCCAGCGGCCGGGTGTGCCTCAAGGCCACGCCGCCGATCCGTCGTACCAAGGTGGTTCCGGAGCCGTGGCGCACCAATATCCTGGTTCGTGGCTGGCGGCGCCTGACCGGGCGCACCAACCCGCCGGCGCCACCCAAGGATGAGCGGGTGCTCCCGGCGGCGCGCTGGCGCACCGTGGGCTCGATCCGCCGTTACATCCTGCTGGTGCTGATGCTCGGCCAGACCATCGTCGCCGGCTGGTACATGAAAGGCATCATGCCGTACCAGGGCTGGGCCTTCGTCGACCTGGAAGAGGTCCTGCACCAGCCCCTGATGCAGACCGCGACCCAGGTGCTGCCGTATGCGCTGCAGACCAGCATCCTGATCCTGTTCGGGATTCTGTTCTGCTGGGTCTCGGCGGGCTTCTGGACGGCGCTGATGGGCTTCCTCGAGTTGCTCACCGGGCATGACAAGTACCGTATCTCCGGCGCCAGTGCCGGTGACGAGCCGATCCCTCGGGACGCGCGCACTGCCCTGGTGATGCCGATCTGCAACGAAGACGTGCCGCGGGTATTCGCCGGCTTGCGGGCGACTTTCGAGTCGGTTGCGGCCACGGGTGACCTCGACCGCTTCGACTTCTTCGTGCTCAGCGACAGTAACGATGCCGATATCTGCATCGCCGAACAGCAGGCGTGGCTGGATGTGTGCCGTGAAGCCAAGGGCTTCGGCAAGATCTTCTATCGTCGCCGTCGTCGCCGGGTCAAACGCAAGAGCGGCAACCTCGACGACTTCTGCCGTCGCTGGGGCGGCGACTACAAATACATGGTGGTGCTCGACGCCGACAGCGTGATGAGCGGTGAATGCCTGACCAGCCTGGTGCGCTTGATGGAAGCCACGCCGGACGCCGGGATCATTCAGACCGCGCCACGGGCTTCGGGCATGGACACCCTGTATGCGCGCATGCAGCAGTTCGCGACCCGGGTCTACGGCCCGCTGTTCACCGCCGGCCTGCACTTCTGGCAGTTGGGTGAATCCCACTACTGGGGCCACAACGCGATCATCCGCATGCAGCCGTTCATCGAGCATTGCGCCCTGGCGCCGTTGCCGGGCAAAGGCGCGTTCGCCGGTGCGATTCTTTCCCACGACTTCGTTGAAGCAGCGCTGATGCGCCGTGCCGGCTGGGGTGTGTGGATTGCCTACGACCTACCGGGCAGCTACGAAGAACTGCCGCCGAACCTGCTGGACGAACTCAAGCGTGACCGTCGCTGGTGCCACGGCAACCTGATGAACTTCCGCCTGTTCCTGGTAAAAGGCATGCACCCGGTGCACCGTGCGGTGTTCCTCACGGGCGTGATGTCCTACCTGTCGGCGCCCTTGTGGTTCTTCTTCCTGGTGCTGTCCACCGCCCTGCTGGCGGTGAACACGCTGATGGAACCGCAGTACTTCATGGAGCCGCGCCAGCTGTACCCGCTGTGGCCGCAATGGCACCCGGACAAAGCCGTGGCCCTGTTCTCGACCACCATCGTGCTGCTGTTCCTGCCCAAGTTGCTGAGCATCATCCTGATCTGGGCCAAGGGCGCGAAAGAGTTCGGCGGCAAGTTCAAGGTGACCCTGTCGATGCTGCTGGAGATGCTGTTCTCCATGCTGCTGGCGCCGGTGCGGATGATTTTCCACACCCGCTTCGTCCTGGCCGCGTTCCTTGGCTGGGCCGCGACCTGGAACTCGCCACAGCGTGACGACGACTCCACGCCATGGAGCGAGGCGGTCAAGCGCCACGGTCCGCAGACCTTGCTGGGCTTCTTCTGGGCCTTGCTGGTGGTGTGGCTGAACCCGAGCTTCCTGTGGTGGCTGGTGCCGATCGTCGGTTCGCTGATGCTGTCGATCCCGGTATCGGTGATCTCCAGCCGTGTCGGTCTGGGCCTGAAGTCCCGTGACGAGAGCCTGTTCCTGATCCCCGAGGAATACAATCCGCCGCAGGCCTTGCTGGCGACTGACCAGTACACCCACGAAAACCGCTGGCACGCCCTCAACGACGGCTTTATCCGTGCCGTGGTCGACCCGCAGCAGAACGCCCTGGCGTGTGCGCTGGCGACCTCCCGTCACGGCCAGGCCGAGCCGATCGAGTGGCTGCGTATCGAGCGCGTGCGGCATGCGCTGAAAGTGGGGCCGGCGGCCCTCAACAACAGCGAGCGTCTGGCGCTGTTGAGCGACCCGGTGGCCCTGGCCCGCTTGCATGAGCAGGTCTGGAGCGAGGGGCACAGCGAATGGCTGAGCGCCTGGCGCCAGTCGGTGGATGCCGACCCCCACGCGCCGCTGCTGCCGTTGCAGCCGCTGACCGCGGCGCCGCAACCGGCCTGAAGCCAACGCCCTTGAGTGACCGCTCAAGGGCGTTTTTTTTGCCTGACCTTCGTTCGTAAACGCGTAAGCGGTGTGTCAGGAACATGCCTGCTGCAGTTGCCCCTGCGTTTTCGGTTCTTGTGTGAAAAAGAACGTCTATCTGCGTGAAGTAAAGACGCACCCTCAATGTGTAGTTCGGTTACTCCATGAAGCGATGCTTCACTGGTGATACAAAAAAATCTGTTTCCCATATAAACAATTGTTTTTGTTGGGGTTATTCCAGCCAAGTAGATAATTAATACTTGGCATAGTTTCTGCTGTACCTCTATTAAGTGCAGGCATTGACGGCTGCCTTATTAATGATGAAGCGCTAGAAGCAACTCGCGTCTACACAGCGATATTTAAGCTCGCTTGCCATTTGCCACTTGAATGCTGCGCGGAAAGTGTTCGGTGCTCGAATTAACAACATGTGTATTAAAACGATCAGTGCATCGGATTGTAATCCTTGTACTGCATGCCGCTGTCAAAAGTCCCACGTTGTTAAAGCGCCTGACGCTTCTCTTTTGGCATTACCTGTAACTGTGTTGTGCCTGGTATTACAGGGGTATTCGATATGAAGCGTCATGTAACGTGTCTGGGCTTGATGATGAGCAGTTGTGCCGGTTTCGCAGGTGAGGTCAGTCCTGCCGCACTTGTTACCGCGACGACGGTTAAAAAGCCGTTTCCGCATATCTCCTGGCGCAGCGACGACGGTGAAAGCAGCCTGGATATTGGAGGCGCCTTACGCGTTCACTACCGTGATGAGGGGTGGGACACCGCCGAGAATAATGGACGACTTCTTTTTGATACCTTTCGTATTGATGTGCAGGCGACTTATAAAAACGCCTTCAGTGATCTCGGTTACTGGTTCCAGGATGACGGTAAACGTTCTGTCGATCGCGGCTTCATCGGTTATCGGCTGAATAACCATTCAAGCCTGCAACTGGGCGCGCCGTTCAAACCGTTTGGCATTGAGCCTTACCCTCAATTTGGCACAACTTGGCATCTCCCATTTTTTATGGGTTACGGCGTCAGTGCCGGGGTGGGCATGAAGTACGTATATAAAGATGAGCGGTGGAATCTGCAACTTGGTTATTTTCCGCGCATGTTACCGGCGGATATTCGCTTTTCTGCCGAGATCGGGCGCGGTGCCGATTTTGGCAAAAATTTGAGTCAGGACAACGAAAAAAAGAATCAGCTCAATGCCCGCATTGCACGGACCTTTCTCAATGACAACTGGAAAACCGAGATCGGTGCCTCGTTGGCCACCGCCGAACTTCATAACGCCACCACCCAAGACGATGGAGGCTACTGGGCTGCTGGTGTACATGCTGTGGTTAACGTTGGCCAATGGACGCTGACGACTCAGGGGATCAACTACCGTTACGATCCAAAAAACCCGGAAGGGGTCAGTAAGGATTCAGTGTTGATGGGGGGCAACGGATTGAATCCCACTTACTTGATTGCGTCCAAGGCAACGATAGCGTCACTCAATATTGCCTATGACATCGACACGCCGATGTTAGGCCCGCTCAAGCGAGTCAAGTTATACAACGACTACAGTCGCCTAATGAAAACTGTCAGTGGCTGGGATGATTCGCAGATGTACACCGTGGGCGCACAGTTCCTGGCGATGCCGGTTATGGCCTGGGTCGATTTGACCTGGGCAAGGAATGCCAACCATTTTGGGGGGGCGGAAAACGGTACAGGTTTTATCAATACCTCTTCGGTGGGGAGTAATCAGTGGTATTACCGAACTAA
This sequence comes from Pseudomonas sp. CF161, assembly GCF_000416215.1. Classification (NCBI taxonomy): domain Bacteria; kingdom Pseudomonadati; phylum Pseudomonadota; class Gammaproteobacteria; order Pseudomonadales; family Pseudomonadaceae; genus Pseudomonas; species Pseudomonas sp. CF161. The sequence goes on along the minus strand of NZ_ATLP01000111.1, from coordinate 110,591 downwards.
CGTTAATATTGGATATTATTTCTGATGCTGTTGCCCCTCGCGCTAGCTGAAGTGTCCCCCTGCATGATGTTGACTCGTTATCAAGGTCTGGGCGGGTGTGTAACAAATCGACTGTTAGTTATTTCATAAGGTAGGTCGTCATAGTATGGAAATGCTTCCGTTTGCACTTGGGAATTACCACTATATTCCGGGCGGTTTTCAATACAGCGCAGCGGTGCTGGCCGATCCTGGATTTATCATTGAAAGAGCCTGTTTTGATATGCCGGTTGAATTGGATCAGGCTTTTGAATTGATGCGCCAGCACCTGATTAGCATCGGCCGCCCCTTGGCCGCGCTTTGCGCGTGTGAGTTAAGGTCGGCGGCGCAGATGTCAGAGGCGCAGTTTTTCGAGTTTAACTGCGGGTATGTAAAAATCTTGGCGAATTGGGGGATTTTTGAAAATAACCTAAACCCCGTTGCCAGGTGCAATCTTGTGTCCGCCGAGAATGGCCCCGCGCGACCCAGCATTTATGCGTTCAGTTACACCGTGCCCACGGAGGCTGCGCTCAATATTCCCAACTTCAAGACGTCCGGCGCTGCTGAGTGCCCTGATCGACCGGGCTACCGAGATAACATCGTCAGGTTGGGGGAAGTCACACCGGATGCTCTGTTGGACAAGTTGACGTATGCGATGGGCGATATCGATCTAAGGTTGGCGCTAATGGGGGTGTCCTGGTCCGATATCAATAAGGTGCACCTCTATTCGGTTCACAACTTGCACCCCATCATGCATCAGCAATTGCTGTCGAAAGGCTGTGCCCTGAAAGGCATCAGTTGGCACTGTGTACGTCCCCCGGTGGAAGACATTGAAATAGAAATTGATGTCGCACGTATCTCACGCCAGGTACTGATTGAGGTCTGAGGGCCGTGATATCTGCAAGCGCCAGCAGCAGTCGTGTCGGATTGATCAGCAGTGTGTTGAAACCTTATGCAGCTCGCCAACCCTGGGGGCTTTGCTGCTCTGGAAGAGTTAATCGATGTGGGGTAGGCGTCAGGAGGAGAAGTATTCCAGGCGCCGCTGTTTTTCGGGGGTAGTTTTATACCTTTTGGAGTGGATCAGTTTGAGCATTCAATCGCGCTGGCTGGGTGTTTTGACCTTGTTCTTGGTCGTCGCCATTTCTTATGTTGACCGTATTAATGTGTCGGTTCTCATTACAGATCACGAATTCCTGAAACATGCCGGCATTGATCGGCTGGACAGGGCTGCCCAAGGTTTTCTGGCGACCTGTTTTATGCTGGGGTACGGGATTTCTTCGATAGTGCTCACGCCTTTTTGCTCGTCGGTCCTGGGCATTAGACGAAGCTTGTCCTGTTCCCTGGTGATTTGGGGCGCGGTTACGGTATCCATTCCGTTTATTGAAGGTTACTTAGCTTTGGTGGTGTCTCGTGTTTTGCTGGGGGTGGCGGAAGGTCCACTGTTTTCTTTGGCTTATGCCTATATAAAGTCGAATTTCAATAACCTGGAGAGTGGTACGCCCAATGCCTTTGTTGGCATGGGCGCGGGTATTGGATTGGCGATGGGTTATCCCGCTATTGGTTACATGCTCCACGCCTATGGTTGGGACGTGTCCTTTTATGTGCTCTCGGTAGTTAACGTTTTTATCGGCTTGCCGTTGGTTTTGATGTTTGTTCGAATGCCAAGGGGTGGCGGGGCGGATAAGCCAATGGCTGTCAACTGGCTCAGCCTGTATGGCGTGATAAGGGATGGCATCATTGAATCTTTTAAAGTGCGCTCTGTATTTATAATTCTGGCTCTGTCTTCTCTTTCGCTTTCTTATATTTGGGGGAGCAGCAATTGGTTGCCGGTTTACTTCAAGGAGGTTCGCGGGTTTTCGTTGCTGGAGATGGGGTGGCTTGCTTCATTACCGCTTTATGCGGTTGTGCTGGCGTCCATTTGCAGTGGCGTGGTGATAGACAGGATTAACCGAAAAAATCTGCCTGTGATTTTTCTATGCACAAGCCTGATCGTTGCCGCGTTTGTGTTTATGGCTATAACAGTCGTTGATCGCTATTGGGCATTGTGTGCCCTGGTAATGGCCAATTTTTTTTGGGGCCTGCAAGGTCCTGCGATTCCTGCCATCGTCCAGCAGTTCACAACTGACCAAAACATGGCCAGCACCTTTGGCGTCGTTAATGGGGCGGCGAGTCTCGTCGCTGCATTTATGCCGGCGATGATGGGCGCCATGATCATGCTGTTTGCCAACTTTGAGCCGTGGGTGGAGACGCCGGGTATGAGTGATGCTGCGGCTGGATTTTATGGTGGTTTTTTCCTGTTGATAGGCTCACAAGTGCTGGCCAGTGTCTTCTGGGCAAGCCTCTGGTTTCGTGATGGTTCTTTGCACAAGCGCAATGCTTTCTCCGCGTCGAAGCGCCTTGCCTAGTTAAAGGCGCGGGCGCAACCGCCATAAAAACGGCTTCGCCCTAGCTCGATGTGGGTGGGGCCAGGGCTGGGCTCTGATCGACCCCGTAGCCGCTGCCGCAGGCTGCGCTGGCCGGCACTGGCGCCGCATGTTTTCCCTGACACCCCTCCGGCGTTCCATAAGGCCCGCGCAGCCTCGCGGGCTCGGCAGCGGCTACGGGCGCGACTTTTCTTTGGTGCTTTGGCGCTGCGCTCCGGGGCTGGCGCAGGGGGTGGTTGGGCTGACAAAAAACCTTGTGCAAATGGCCGAGTGCGTTAGCATCGCTCCCGCAAATTCTTGCGCGTGAACGACAACGGCTTGATATCCGGAGATTTTCCGTCCGGGGCCAGTATGCGCAGGCATCACAATAAAATCGGTTCAGGGGACTTGAAGATGAAGAAGTATCTCTCGATGCTGCTGCTCGGCGTCAGCGCCTTGCTGGCAGTCAACGCGGCCCAGGCGGGCGCCATCGACGACGCGGTCAAGCGCGGCACATTGAAAGTCGGCATGGACCCGACCTACATGCCGTTTGAAATGACCAACAAGCGTGGCGAGATCATCGGTTTTGAAGTCGACCTGCTCAAAGCCATGGCCAAGTCCATGGGCGTCAAGCTGGAGATGGTTTCCACCGGTTACGACGGCATCATCCCGGCCCTGCTGACCGACAAGTTCGACATGATCGGCAGCGGTATGACCCTGACCCAGGAACGCAACCTGCGCCTGAACTTCAGCGACCCCTTCATCGTGGTCGGCCAGACCCTGCTGATCCGCAAAGAACTCGAAGGCACTATCAAGTCCTATAAAGACCTGAACAGCGCCGACTACCGCATCACCTCCAAGCTCGGCACCACCGGTGAGATGATCGCCAAGAAGCTGATCGCCAAAGCCAAATACCACGGCTACGACAATGAGCAGGAAGCGGTGCTCGACGTGGTCAACGGCAAGGCCGACGCCTTTATCTACGACGCCCCGTACAACGTGGTGGCGCTGGGCAAGGTCGGCAACGGCAAGCTTACGTTCCTCGATAAGCCGTTCACCTACGAGCCCCTGGCCTTCGGTCTGAAGAAGGGTGACTACGACAGCATCAACTTCATCAACAACTTCCTGCACCAGATCCACGAAGACGGCACCTACGATCGCATCCATGACAAGTGGTTCAAGAGCACCGAGTGGCTCAAGGACATGGAATAAGCACCCTGTAGCCAAGGCGCTGGTTTTCTTCGGGCCGCTTGGCGGTTCCACCAGCGCCGCCGCGCCCCGCTCTTTGACCAAGGCAGCGTCCCCTACCGTTGGGGGAGCTGTCCTCTGATCGCTATGGATTCACCGACCCATGAAGCAGAAAAAAGCCCAGTGGCCCTGGCACATCCTGACCGTACTGGTCTTGATCGGCCTGGCCGGCGCCCTGTATTACGCCACCTCGCTGATGTCTTACGAATGGCGCTGGAACCGCGTACCGCAGTATTTCGTCTACCAGGCTGAAGAGCCTCAGCGCGCTGCGGAGTTTTCCACCGTCAGCCAACTGGTGCGCAAGGGCGATAGCGTCGAAGTTTCCCTGCGCAACGATGGCGGCAACGAGCAGGTGCTGACGGTCGATGCCGCCAGCCTGCAAGTGGCCCAGGGCGACGATGTGAGCGAGGGCGATGTGGTTGGCATGACTCACCACTGGGCCGCCGGGCCGCTGTTGTGGGGGCTGTGGACCACCTTGTGGCTGTCGCTGGTGTCCGGCGTGCTCGGGCTGCTGATCGGCCTGGCAACGGGCCTGTGCCGGCTGTCGAGCAACCCGACCCTGCGTGACCTGTCGACGATTTATGTCGAGCTGGTACGGGGCACGCCGCTGCTGGTGCAGATTTTCATTTTCTACTTCTTTATCGGCACCGTGCTCAACCTGTCCCGGGAGTTCGCCGGGATTGCCGCGTTGTCGCTGTTCACCGGCGCCTATGTGGCGGAAATCATTCGCGCCGGGGTGCAGTCCATTGCCCGCGGGCAGAACGAAGCCGCGCGTTCCCTGGGCTTGAGCGGTGGCCAGTCGATGCGCCATGTGGTGCTGCCCCAGGCGCTCAAGCGCGTGCTGCCGCCGTTGGCCGGGCAGTTTATCAGCCTGGTCAAGGACACCTCGCTGGTCTCGGTGATCGCCATTACCGAACTGCTCAAGAGCGGCCGCGAAGTGATCACCACCTCGTTCTCGCCGTTCGAGATTCTGTTCTGCGTGGCTGGTCTTTATCTGTTGATCAACCTGCCGCTGTCGAAAATCGCCAGCCGGCTTGAGCGGAGGCTCGCGCAAAGTGATTGAAGTCCGCGATCTGGTAAAAGTCTTCGACACCCGCGGCCAAGTGGTGCGTGCGGTGGATAACGTCACCACCCAGGTGGCCCGTGGCGAAGTGCTGGTGGTGATCGGCCCGTCCGGCTCCGGCAAGTCGACCTTCCTGCGTTGCCTCAACGGCCTGGAGGAATTCGACTCCGGCTCGGTGAGCATCGACGGTCTGCAACTGGCCGACCCCAAGACCGATGTGAATGCCTACCGCCGGGAAGTGGGCATGGTGTTCCAGCACTTCAACCTGTTTCCGCACATGACGGTCCTGGAAAACCTGTGTCTGGCGCAGAAAGTGGTGCGCAAGCGCGGCAAGCAAGAGCGCGAGGCCAAGGCCCTGGCGCTGCTGGAAAAAGTCGGTATCGCGCAGAAGGCCAATGAGTTTCCGTCACGCCTGTCCGGCGGCCAGCAGCAGCGCGTGGCGATTGCCCGGGCGCTGGCGATGGAGCCCAAGGTCATGCTGTTCGATGAGCCGACTTCGGCCCTGGACCCGGAAATGGTCGGCGAAGTGCTGGACGTGATGAAAACCCTGGCCCTGGAAGGCATGACCATGGTCTGCGTGACCCACGAAATGGGCTTCGCCCGGGAAGTGGCGGACCGGGTGCTGTTTTTCGACCACGGCAAACTGCTGGAAGACGCCGCGCCGGCTGCGTTCTTCGACGCCCCCCAGGACCCCCGGGCCCAAGCCTTCCTGCGCCAGGTCCTGTAGCCGCTCCTGATTCACTCGGCCCCGAGCGCAGTCTGGCGGCAGCGGCTACACATGTAGCCGCTGCCCAGGCACGAGGCTGCGCTGTCCATCCATGACACACCCGCTCACCTGCTAGACCCTTGCCGCTACCGGTCAGACCCGAAAGCGCCCCACCAGGCTTTGCAGGTGGATCCCCAGGCGCGCCAGTTCGGCGCTGGAGGCGGCGGTTTCTTCGCTGGCGGCGGAGGTCTGCTCGGAAACGTCACGCACGTTCAGCACGCTGCGGTTGATCTCTTCGGCCACGGCGCTTTGCTGCTCGGCGGCGGTGGCGATCTGTTGGTTCATGGCCTGGATGGCCGACACCGTACGGGTGATGTTCTCCAGGGCACCGCCGGCACGCCGAGTCAGCTCGACGCTGCTTTCGGTCAGGCCACGGCTGTTGTCCATGATGGTTGCCACCTGCTGGGTGCCGCTTTGCAGGCCGACGATCAGCTCCTCGATCTCCTCGGTGGACTTCTGTGTGCGCTGGGCCAGGCTGCGCACCTCGTCGGCCACCACCGCAAAACCACGACCGGCTTCCCCGGCACGCGCGGCTTCGATGGCGGCGTTGAGCGCCAGCAGGTTGGTCTGCTGGGCCACGGACTTGATCACATCCAGCACGCTGCCGATTTTGTCGCTCTCGTGCTTGAGGTGGCTCATGGCGTCGGTGGAGTTGCCGACCTCGGTCGCCAGGCGCTCGATCTGGGCGATGGCTTCGCTGACCACCCGATCACCCTCGCGGGCCTGCTGATCGGCAGCCACAGCGGCCTCGGAGGCCTCCTCGGCGTTGCGCGCGACCTCTTGCACGGTAGCCGCCATCTCATTCATCGCGGTGGCGACCTGGTCGGTCTCGATTTTCTGGTTATTGACCCCGGCGCTGGTCTGCTCGGTGACGGCCGACAGCTGCTCGGCGGCGCTGGCGATCTGGGTCACGCCATCGCCGATGCCGCCGATCAGCTCGCGCAGGCTCAGGGTCATGCGCTGCATGGCGTTCTGTAGCTGGCCCAGCTCATCACGACGCTCGACGTTGAGGTTGTGGCTCAGATCCCCCGAGGCGACCCGCTCGGCGGCTTTCAGCGCCTGTTGCAGGGGAATGACGATCTGCCGGGTGATGCTCCAGGCGGCGATCAGGCCAAAGAGCAGGGCCAGCGCGGTGACGATGATCAGCGTGTTCCGGGCCTGGGCCGCGTCGCTGTCGCGCTTGAGGGTCTGGGCGCTGGTGAGCTGCTTGCTCAGGTCCATCAGGCGCGTGCCTTGGTCGGCCATGCGCTTGAGCGCTGCGGCACTGGCCACTTGCGAGTCGCGGAACTCGCTGACGGCAGCGCGATAGCCCTTGAGGGAGTCGGTGGCCTGTTGCAGGTTGGCGATATGTTGCTCCGGCAGCCGGGTCGGCAGGCTGGCCAGGTTGCTCAGGGCGTTGTCGATGGCGTCCAGGGCCGGCTGTTCGGCATCGGCCTTGCCGCTGTAGGTGTAGCCACGTACCTGGAAGCGCGCCTGCTGGATCAGCTTGGACAGATCGATGACGCTGTTGAACTGGGCGACGCTGTCGCCCTGCAGCAGGGATTTCTCGACCTCGGCAACCCGGGCCACGGCGTTGTCCGCGGTGGCGCCGAGTTTGCCCCGGGCAGCCTCGCGGCTGTCGGTGGCGCGGGTCATGTCGCTGAAAGCAGCCTTGTACTCGCCGACCGCTGCCAACTGTTGGTCAATCAGGGTCAGGCTGTCGGATTGCTCCAGCATGCCGCGTGCAGTCTGCAAGCCGCTGTCGAGCTGCTTGAGCAGGTCGCTGACCGCCCCCGGGCCTTGTTCGCCGCGGCGCATTTCGTAATCCAGGCGCGCGGCACGCAGGTCCTTGGTCAATTCGTTGAGGCTGGAGATGTAGCCGAGCTTGTCGCCACGCTCGATCACGCTGCCCAGGCCCATCCAGCCGGTGGCGGTGATCAGCAGGGTCAGGAGCAGCACCAGGCCGAAGCCAAAGCCCAGTTTTTTATTGACGCTTACATTCCCCAGGGTTTGGGCGAGCCAGCGGTACATGGTGTGAACTCCCTTTATTGCCGATTGGGTTTATCCATACGCTATCGGCGGGCACGGGCGTTCCTGTAGGTGCCGGCGTGCCGACAATGGCGCAATAGAGGGGGTGGCGCTGGATGCAAGGCGTCGGCGAGCGCCTGCTCGTGGCTCAGAACAAGCGGGCGAGCAGGGCGGTGACGGCGGTTTCGACGCGCAGGATGCGTTCGCCGAGCTGTACCGGCTGCAGGCCGGCCTTGCCCAGCAAGTCGATTTCGTAGGGGATCCAGCCGCCTTCGGGGCCGATGGCCAGGGTCACCGGCTCGTCCAGCCCGCGTGGGCAGGCCGGGTAGGGGCCCGGGTGGCCGACCAGGCCCCGCGTGCCTTCAACCAGGCCAGGCAGGCGGTCTTCGACGAAGGGCTTGAAGCGTTTTTCGATCAGCACCTGCGGCAGCACGGTGTCCCGGGCTTGTTCAAGGCCAAGAATCAGTTGTTCGCGAATCGCCGCAGGTTCAAGGAAGGGGGTTTGCCAGAAGCTCTTTTCGACCCGGTAGCTGTTGACCAGGATCAGCCGTGGCACGCCCATGGTGGAGACGGTCTGCAGCACTCGACGCAGCATCTTCGGCCGGGGCAGGGCCAGCACCAGGGTCAGCGGCAGCTTGGCGGGCGGCGACAGGTCGAGGTTGACCTGCAGTTCGGCCTCATGGGCCTCCAGGCGCAACAGTTCGGCCGAACCCATCGCGCCGTCGATGCGTCCGACCCGCAGGCTGTCACCGACCGCGGCGCGATGCACTTCCTGCATGTGGGTCAGGCGCCGGTCGCGCAGGACCACGCGGTCCGGCGCAATGAAATCGGCCTCTTCGAGGAGCAGCAGGTTCACGCCTGGGTCGCTGGCGGCTGGTCGTTGTGATCGTCGGCCGGTTGATCGTCCACGTGGTCGCCACGCTTGCTGATCAGGCTGCCGAACAGGATGCCGATTTCAAACAGCAGCCACATGGGAACGGCCAGCAGCGTCTGGGAGAAGATGTCCGGCGGCGTGAGGATCATGCCGACCACGAAGCAGCCGATGATCACGTACGGGCGGATCTTCTTCAGGTATTTGACGTCGACTACGCCGATCCAGACCAGCAGCACTACGGCCACCGGGATCTCGAATGCCACGCCGAAGGCGAAGAACAGGGTCATCACGAAATCGAGGTAGCTGGTGATGTCGGTCATCATTTCGACGCCGGCCGGAGTGGCGGCGGCAAAGAACTTGAAGATCAGCGGGAACACCAGGAAGTAGGCGAAGGCCATGCCGGTGTAGAACAGCATGATGCTCGACACCAGCAGCGGCACGGCGATGCGTTTTTCATGCTTGTACAGGCCCGGTGCAATAAAGCCCCAGATCTGGTGCAGGATCACCGGGATCGCCAGAAACAGCGAGACCATCATGGTCAGCTTCAGCGGCGTGAGGAACGGCGAGGAGACATCGGTGGCGATCATCGTCGCGCCCACCGGCAGGTATTCACGCAGCGGGGTGGAGACGAAGGTGTAGATCTGCTGGGTGAAGGCGAACAGCCCGGCAAAGATCAGGAAGATCGCCGCGACGCAGCGCAGCAGGCGGGTGCGCAACTCGGTGAGGTGCGACACCAGCGGCATGTGTTGGTCGTTTTCCGGAATATCGCTCATGGGGCTCGCGGCGGCAAAGTAGGGTCATGGGGTGCGGGCGTGGCTGGAGCCGCCGCGGCAGGTGCAGGTTCGGTCAGGGGCTGGGGCGTGGCCGGCTCGATGGCCTCGGCTGGTGCTGGCGCTGGAGCGCTGGGCACTGGCGGAGCGTCGCTCGCAGCCGGGGCTGGTTGTTCGGCCACCGGTGGCGGCGGAGTGGCTTCCAGCTGGGTCGGTGCGAGGATTTTTCGCGCTTCCTGCTCCAACGACAGAATGTGTTCGTTGTGCAGTTGCCGGCGAATCTCGTCGGCACCGATTTCCCGTTCAACTTCCTGTTTAATCGCGTTGAAGCTGCGCTTCAGGCGCCCGACCCAGAGGCCGGCGGTCCGCGCAGCACCCGGCAGACGCTCCGGGCCCAGGACCAGCAGGGCCACGAGGCCGACGAGCAGCAGTTCAGAGAAGCTGATACCAAACATTAGTCAGTGCTCACGAGTCTTTGCGGGTCGGCTCTTCGACTTTTTGCGCCTGCACGTCGATGGTGTGCGGTTGGCTCAGCGGTGCGGTGGCTTGTGGTTGCACCGGTGGCACGGGCTGCGCGGTCGGCGGTACCACGGGCTCGGCAGGCTTTTCGTCGTCGTTCATGGCCTTGCGAAAGCCCTTGATCGATTCGCCGACATCAGTGCCCAGGTTCTTCAGTTTCTTGGTGCCGAATACCAGTACCACGACAACCAGGATGACGATCCAGTGTTTCCAGTCAAAAATGCCCATGCTGCGTTTTCCTCTCTAAAGTGTGGTTCAGGCGGATGGGCGCGAGGCCTTCTCGGCGTGCCCGGACAAACCGAAGCGACGATCCAGCTCATCGAGAACGGCCTGCGGATGCTGCCCCAGTTGGGCGAGCATGACCATACTGTGAAACCACAAATCGGCGGTTTCGTAGATCACATCGCTGCAGTCGCCACTGATGGCGGCGTCCTTGGCGGCGAGGATGGTTTCGACCGACTCTTCGCCCACTTTCTCCAGAATCTTGTTCAGACCCTTGTGGTACAGGCTGGCGACATAAGAACTGTCGGCCGCGGCCCCTTTGCGCTCTTCCAGCACCTGTGCCAGACGGTTCAGGGTGTCATTCATGTTCAGTGTCCTGCCGAATAAATCGCATGCGGGTCTTTGAGGACCGGTTCGACGGTCTTCCACTCGCCGTTCTCGTGAACGCGGTAGAAGCAGCTATGGCGGCCGGTGTGGCAGGCGATGTCGCCGACTTGCTCGACCATCAGGATGATCACGTCAGCGTCGCAGTCCAGGCGCATTTCGTGGAGCTTTTGTACATGCCCGGACTCTTCGCCCTTGCGCCACAGTTTGCCGCGCGAACGTGACCAGTAAATGGCACGGTTTTCGGCGGCGGTCAGGCTCAGGGCCTCGCGGTTCATCCAGGCCATCATCAGTACGCGCCCGGTCTTGTGATCCTGGGCAATGGCCGGCACCAGGCCGTCAGCGTCCCATTTGATCTCGTCCAGCCAATCTTTCATCTTCGACTCCGACTACCAGGTTCAACCCGTTGGTTGCGCCTCGGCGATTTGAACAGTTTGCCAGCCGACCGCGTCACTGGCTATCGGCGAACGACCAGATACAGGCCGACCGCAATCATGATTCCCGCCGGCCAGTGCCCCAATTCGTTCAACGGGCCACCGGCTGCGAGAATCGCGCCGCCGGCCAGGTGAGCGCAGCCCAGCAGGCGCAGGAACCAGTCGTCCTTGCGCTGATGCCAGGGCGGCGGCGGGTCCTTGGCGTGGGGTTGGGACATGCGTTCGAGCAGGTCGCGGGTCATGCTGGCCAGGTGCGGCAGCTGTTCGACCTGGCTGTGCAGGTTGCCCAGCAGGGTTTTTGGGCTGACCCGCTCGCGCATCCAGCGTTCGAGGAACGGCTGTGCGGTGTTCCACAGGTCCAGGTCCGGGTACAGCTGGCGGCCCAGGCCCTCGATGTTGAGCAGGGTCTTTTGCAGCAGCACCAGTTGCGGCTGGACTTCCATATTGAAGCGCCGCGCCGTCTGGAACAGGCGCATCAGCACCTGGCCGAAGGAAATATCCTTTAACGGTTTTTCGAAGATCGGTTCGCACACGGTGCGGATCGCCGCTTCGAATTCGTTGAGTTTGGTTTCCGCCGGCACCCAGCCGGAGTCAATGTGCAACTGGGCCACGCGGCGGTAGTCGCGCTTGAAAAAGGCGAACAGGTTGCGCGCCAGGTAGTCCTGGTCCTCGGGGGTCAGGCTGCCGACGATGCCGCAGTCGATCGCAATGTACTGCGGGCTCCACGGGTTGACGGTGCTGACGAAAATATTGCCCGGGTGCATGTCGGCGTGGAAGAAGCTGTCGCGGAACACCTGGGTGAAGAAAATCTCCACGCCGCGCTCGGCGAGCATCTTCATGTCGGTGCGCTGGTCGGCCAGGGTTGCCAGGTCAGTGACCTGGATCCCGTAGATACGCTCCATCACCAGCACTTTGGGGCGGCACCAGTCCCAGTAGACCTGGGGCACATACAGCAGCGGCGAGCCTTCGAAGTTGCGCTTGAGCTGGCTGGCGTTGGCCGCCTCGCGCAGCAGGTCGAGTTCGTCGTAGATGGTTTTTTCGTAGTCGCTGACCACATCCACCGGGTGCAGCAGGCGGGCGTCGGCCGAGAGTTTTTCCGCCGTGCGGGCCAGGATGAACAGCCACGCCAGGTCCTGGGCGATGATCGGCTTGAGCCCCGGGCGGATCACCTTGACCACCACCTCTTCACCGCTTTTGAGCTGCGCGGCGTGCACCTGGGCCACCGAGGCCGAGGCCAGGGGCTCGATATCGAAGCGACTGAAGACGTCGCTGATCTTCTTGCCCAACTGCTGCTCGATCAGCGCCACGGCCTGTTGCGAGTCGAACGGCGGCACGCGGTCCTGCAGGCGCATCAGTTCGTCGGCGATGTCTTCGGGGAGCAGGTCGCGCCGGGTGGAGAGGATCTGCCCGAACTTGATAAAGATCGGCCCCAGGTCCTGCAGCGCCAGGCGCAAGCGTGCGCCTCGACTCAGCTCCAGCGGTTTGCGCGGCAGCCAGCGCCAGGGCAGGGCGTAGCGCAGGGCCAGGAGAAACCAGGGCAGGGGCAGGGCAAACAGCAGGTCATCGAGGCGGTAACGAATCACGACGCGCTGGATGCGCAACAAACGGCGGACGGCGAGCAGCTTCATGCGTTATCGCTTGGATCAAGGGATCGGGAAAGGCGCTCGAAGCGCGCCTCAAGACGTTCCAGGTCGAGTTTGATCTGGTCCAGCTCGCTAAACCGGGCTTCGGCTTCGCGCTGGCCTACCAGGGTGCGTGATTCTTCGGCCAGGTATTCGCCCAGGTTCTGATTGAGGCTGGCGAACCCTTGCTGATACCAGCGGGCCCGGCTGCGCACATGGCCGCTGAACAGCGAGGTGGCGACCGGGCCAAGCCAGCGCGACAGCTCGTATTCCCAGTCCAGGTCGAGGTCCTGGAGGATCGCCGCCAGTTCCATGAGCACGCCGCTGTCGCCTTCCAGCTCGACCTCGGGGCCATGCAGGATCGTGCTCTTGTCTTTGCTCAGGGCCAGCTTCAGCAGGCTTGCGGCCGGGGCCCGCAAGGTGCAGTCGGCATCGGTGGCCCAGTGCGCGGCCAGCATCAGGCCTTCATCGCTGGGCAGGATAAACAGCTGCAACGCCGGGTTGCGGCAATCGACCGCGATCACCTTGCCGCTCAGTTGCTGCAGGCGCGGCAGGGCCGTGCTGTCGAGGCGCAGCACGCGGTTGACGCCGAGTTCGACGCTGGCGAGCAGGCCGCTGAGCAACATCAGGGCTTGATGCCGCGATGCAGGGCGACGATGCCCGCGGTCATGTTGTGGTAGGTCACGCGGTCGAAACCGGCCTCGACCATCATCGATTTCAGGGTTTCCTGATTCGGGTGCATGCGGATCGATTCGGCCAGGTAACGGTAGCTTTCCGAGTCATTGGTGATCAGCTTGCCCATCAGCGGCATGAAGGCGAACGAATACGCGTCATAGGCCTTGGACATCAGCGCGTTGGTCGGCTTGGAAAACTCCAGCACCAGCAGCCGGCCACCGGGCTTGAGTACGCGCAGCATCGAGCGCAGGGCGTCTTCCTTGTGGGTGACGTTGCGCAGGCCGAAGGCGATGGTCACGCAGTCGAAATGGTTGTCCGGGAACGGCAGTTTTTCTGCATCGGCCTGGACGAATTCGACGTTGCCGGCCACGCCGAGGTCCAGCAGGCGGTCGCGACCGACCTTGAGCATGGAGGCGTTGATGTCAGCCAGTACCACCTGGCCGGTCGGGCCAACCAGGTGCGAGAACTTCTTGGTCAGGTCGCCAGTGCCGCCGGCGATGTCCAGTACGCGGTTACCGCTGCGAACGCCCGACAACTCGATGGCAAAGCGCTTCCACAAACGGTGCATCCCGCCCGACAGCAGGTCGTTCATCAGGTCGTACTTGGCGGCTACCGAGTGGAACACCTCAGCGACTTTTTCCGCCTTTTGGCTTTCTGGAACGTTCTTGAAGCCGAAGTGTGTGGTGGGTTCGGCATCGCTGCCTTTGCGCTGATCAGTCATATCGCTGTCACCAAAAGAGAATGCGGGACATTCTAATCCCGGTGGCGGCCTTTGTCTTGGCAAGGCTGAATGTAAGATAGTGCGCCGCCGAGACGTTTTGACGCAGCCACGGTCAAGATGCTTCAGGCAAGTCCCGATAAATCAGGAGTTATTTAATGGCCCGTATTAGTGTTGAACGTGCCCATGGCCTGGGCAAGGAAGCGGCCCGTGAAAAGGCTGAGCAACTGGCGCAGAAACTGGCCGATCAATATGGCCTGGAACCCAAGTGGTCGGGCGACACCCTGAACCTCAAGCGTTCCGGCGTCAAAGGCACGGTGCAGGTGGGCGAAGAGTTGATCCGGATCGATGTTGAACTGGGCCTGTTGATGTCCGCCATGAGCGGCACCATCAAGTCGGAAATCGAAAAGGCTCTGGATAAAGCCCTGACCTGATTGGCTGTTACAGCAACTGGCTTGCCGGCCATCGCAGGCGTTGCAATGGCGCTGATTGAACACCACCGGTAAGCCAGCCCCCGATCAAGTTGCTTCACTGTTTTGTTGCAGTGGTTAGGGTGCCGATTCTAATTTTTCTCACTACTTTGTGCTTCAGCCCCATTTTCTGTGGGCAGTTCCTCCAACCTTCTGCGCGTGAGGTGCACCATGGCCAAAGTAATTCTGAAGAAAAAAGTTGATGTTTCGTCGACTGCTCTGAGTGAAGTCAAATCCTATGCCCGCAAGATCTGGCTGGCAGGCTTGGGTGCCTACGCCAAGGTCGGACAGGAAGGCAGCGAGTACTTCCAGGAACTCATCAAGGAAGGTCAAGTTGTTGAAAAGAAGGGCAAAAAAGTTGTGACTGAACAACTTGATGCGGCCAACAGTCAAATCGACAACGTCAAGGGTGATGTCACCAGTCTCAAAGGCAAAGTTGAAGTGCAACTGGATAAAGTCGAAAAGGCTTTTGACACGCGCGTCGCAAGTGCCTTGAATCGCATCGGCATTCCGTCTAAACATGACGTTGAGACACTCTCTGCTAAGCTCGATGAGCTGACGGCATTGCTCGAACGTGTCGCGCGTAAACATTAAGGAGAACGGGATGGCTGGCAAAAAGAATACTGAAAAAGAAGGCAGCTCGTGGATCGGGAAAGTCGAAGACTACTCCCGCAAAATCTGGCTTGCTGGTTTAGGCGTGTACTCGAAGATTGACACTGACGGCAGCAAACTCTTCGAGACCCTGGTCAAAGATGGCGAGAAAGCCGAGAAGCTGACTAAAAGTGCGGTCGGCAAGAAAGTTGAATCCGCCAAGGATTCCGCCAGCTCTGCCAAGTCGCGTATCAGTGATGTCAAAGATCGTGCGCTGGGCAAGTGGGACGAACTCGAAGGCGCGTTCGACAAGCGTCTGAACAGTGCCATCTCGCGCCTGGGCGTGCCAAGCCGCAATGAGGTCAAGGCCCTGCACAGCAAGGTCGATACCCTGACCAAGCAAATCGAAAAACTCACCGGCGCCAAGGTGGCTCCCGTTGCGGCTAAAACCGCAGCAGCCAAGCCGGCTGCCAAACCCGCCGCCAAGCCACTGGTCAAGGCCGCCGCTAAACCCGCTGCAAAACCTGCGGCCAAGACCGCAGCGGCTAAACCGGCAGCCAAACCTGCCGCCAAGACCGCCGCCGCGAAACCTGCCGCCAAACCCGCGGCCAAACCAGTAGCCGCCAAGCCGGCAGCCAAGCCAGCAGCTAAACCTGCTGCGAAGCCCGCCGCTAAAACGGCCGCCGCCAAACCTGCGGTCAAACCGGCAGCCAAACCCGCCGCGGCGAAAAAACCGGTAGCCAAGAAACCTGCTGCCGCCAAACCCGCTGCTCCAAAAGCGGCGGCGCCAAAGCCTGCTGTTGCAGCAAAACCGGCCGCCCCGGTCAGCCCAGCGAACTCCTCGTCGGCTCCGACCCCGGTTGCAACCCCGACTGCCGCGCCAGCTCCAGTGACGCCAACCAGTCAAACCTGATTTATTCAGGTTTTGCAAAAACGCCCGGCCTGCAAAGGTCGGGCGTTTTTGTTGCGGCCCGTCAGGGCTTGAGTCCTGGGCTGCACTGCTTGCCGGTCAGCACTGCCGACAGTGGTTTATTCATGCTGGTCCAGATACTGGCGTGCCATCTGTTCGGTCGCGATCTTGGCCGGCGGCAGCAAGTGCGGCGCCACCAGCATCATGATCTGGTACACCACCAGCCGCACCTCGCCTTCGCGGTCGAGGATCCGCTGGTAGTCCAGGGAAAACAGCAAGGTCATGGTGATCTGTTCCACCAGTTGGCCCAGGGCCTGGGTGTCGCTGACCAACTGACCGGCCGCCTTGAGCCGGGCCAGCAAGGACGCCAGGGTGCGCTTGAGGGCATTGAGCAGGTTGCGAATGCCCCTGGCCAGTTTCGGCAGGCGCCCGGCCAGGTTCGACAGGTCCTGAAACAGAAAGCGGTAGTGCGCCAGGCGCTCGACGATCAGGTGCAAAAACAGCCAATAGTCTTCCGGAGCCAGCAGCGCATCGGCGGGCGGGTCCAGCAAGGGGGTCAGCTCGTTCTGGAAGCGCTCGAACAGGCCCAGGATCAACGGCTCCTTGCCGTGAAAGTGGTAGTAGAGGTTGCCGGGGCTGATCCCCATTTCATTGGCAACTTCCATGGTCGAGACATTGGGTTCGCCCTTTTGGTTGAACAATTGCAGGGCACATTCGAGGATCCGGTCGCGGGTTTTCATCCAGTCTTCTTGTTTGTTCCGTCAGGCCACGGCCCGCTGGCGGGCGTGGCACCAGGGTTGTTCAGCGTACGTGCACGTAAGTGCCGGGTGCCGCTTCCATGGGTGGGTAGTTCTGGTTGCCGAGGGTCATCTGGGTGTCGCGCTGGACGCCGGAACGCTCCTGAATCCAGCCCAGCCACTGCGTCCACCAACTGCCGTCGACGTGCTTGGCGTCGTAGTACCAGGCCCGCGGGTCGCTGCTGAGCTTGGGGTTTTCGACGTAGTTTGCCTTGGGGTTGCTCGGCGGGTTGAGGATGCTCTGCACGTGGCCGCTGTTGGACAGCACGAAGCGCCGCTCGCCGCCCAGCAGCAGGGTCGAGCGATACACCGCGTCCCAGGGCGTGATGTGATCGTTGATCCCGGCCACGCTGAAGCTGTCGACATTGACCTTCTGCAGGTCGATCGGCGTGCCGCAGACCTCCAGGCCCCCGGTATGGCTCAACGGGTTGTGTTTGAAGAAGTCCAGCAGGTCGCCGTGCAGCGCGGCCGGCAGGCGTGTGTTGTCGTTGTTCCAGTAGAGGATGTCGAACGCCGGTGGCTCTTTGCCCAGCAGGTAGTTGTTGACCCAGTAATTCCAGATCAGGTCGTTGGGGCGCATCCAGGCGAAGACTTTGGCCATGTCCCGGCCGTCCAGCACCCCTTGCTGGTAGGAGCGACGCTTGGCGGCCTCCAGGGTCTGTTCGTCGGCGAACAGGGTTGCCGGGCTGTCCATCTGGCTGTCGAGCAGGCTGACCAGGTAGCTGGCGCTGGACACCCGGCGCAACTGGCGCTTGGCCTGCAAATGGCCTTGCAGGGCGGCGATGGTCAGGCCTCCGGCGCAGGCGCCCATCAGGTTCACTTCGCGGCTGCCGGTGATCGCGCGGCACACATTCATCGCCTCTTCGGCGGCTTCGATGTAGCTGGAGAGCCCCCATTCGCGGTGGCGGATATCCGGGTTGCGCCAGCTGATCATGAAGGTCTGCAAGCCGTTTTTCAGGGCAAACTGGACGAAGCTGTTGGCCGGGCTGAGGTCGAAAATGTAGTACTTGTTGATTTGCGGCGGCACGATCAGCAAGGGCCTGGCGTACTGTTTCTCGCTCATCGGTTTGTACTGGATCAGTTCCAGCAGCTCGTTGCGAAACACCACCGAGCCTGGCGTGGTGGCCAGGGTCTTGCCGATCTCGAAGGCCTGTTTGGTGACCTGGCTGGGCAGGCCGTTGTTGTGCAGCAGGTCGTCCACCAGATGGCCAAGACCGCGGACCACGCTGTTGCCGCCGGAGTTGAACAGCTCCTTGATCGCCAGCGGGTTGAGCAAGGTGTTGGAGGGGGCGATGGCGTCATTGAGCAAGGTGAAGGCGAAATGCGCGCGGGCGCGGTCGTCGTCGCTCATGCCACTGTCGTCGATCCAGCTCCTGGTCTGCTTTTGCCAACTCAGGTACGCCTGCAGGCTGCGCCGGTAGAAGGGGTTCAGGCTCCAGGTCGGGTCGGCGAACCGACTGTCCTGGGGGTTGGGTTTGTGCAGGGTCTCGCCCAGCAGTACCCGACCCAATTGGCCGCCCAGGGCCAGGGCGTGCCGGGCGCTGTGCAGGGGGTTACGCAGGCCGTGAGCGGCCACGTTGCGCAGCGTCGACAACAGATCCCGGCCGCGCAGGCCGGTGATCGCGCTTTGAGCATTGATAAACGCGGCAGGCGTCGTCAACGAGCCTGTCGCTGGTTTGTCTCGCATGAGTCAACACTCCTTCGTCACCATCAACAAGCACACCAATCCAAGACAGACAACATAGTCGGTCCCGGGCCAACTTGCGCGCGAAGTCCTGTTCGACGTGCGCCTTCTCACGGACCGCTGAAAGGCGTCGGGTGCGGATGCATCACGGCCCGCTGCCGCTCCTCCTGGAGAAATTTCATGATGATCGGTGCAACCGCTTCGGCCCGGGTGATCAGAAACAGATGGCCGTCGTCGATGATGTGCAACTGAGCATTGGGGATGCGCCAGGCGAGCAGGCGCATATTGATCAGCGGGATCAGCGGGTCATCGTCACCGGCCAGCACCAGGGTCGGCTGATGGATCTTGTGCAGCCAGTGGATGCTGGTCCAGCCCATGCCGGCGAACAATTGCCAGTAGTAGCCCAGCTTGCCCGCCGAGCGCACCTTGGCCGCGTGCTCTGCGGCCAAGGACGGATCGCGACGGAAAGCGCCGCCGTAGATCATCGGCGCGATGCGAATCACGTGGGAAGGCTGAATGTAGCGCCGTGGACTGGCCATCATCCACAGCACCTTGGGTTTGCCCGGCACCATAAAGGCGCCGGCGGCAGTCGCGGCCAGCACCAGTTTCTTGCAGCGTTCGGGATAGTCGTAGGCGAACTGCTGGGCCAGGGCGCCGCCCCACGACACGCCCACCGCATTGACCTGGCCGTAGTCGAGGTAATCGAGCATGCGCGCGGTCAGCTTGGCCAGGCCGGGAAAGCGGTAAGGGTGGCTGGGCGTCGAGGAGCCGCCGACGCCTGGCACATCGAACGCGATGACTTCCAGGTCCGGGTCCAGGGCCTGGACGAACGGAAACACCAGCTCCAGGTTGGCGCCGATGCCGTTGAAAATCAGCAGCGGGGTCAAGTGCGGCTTGCCTGGGCGTACCGCGGTGCGGATGGTCTGTCCATCCAGATCGACGGTACGAAATATGAACGGTTGAGGCATGCCTGGACCCTGTGAATTAAACCGCCGGAACCGCCATCGTGGCGGAATCCGGATGACCCGAGGCGGGTATCCGCCTCGTCGAACAGTAGGGTTGACGGCACCTCCAGGTGCCGGGTTGGTCATGGCCGACGGACGGTTTACCGCTCGTGGACATAGGTGCCGGGTGCGGCTTCGGCGGCGGCGAATTTCTTGTTGCCCAGGGCGGTCGGCGACGCTTTCAGCTTGCCCGAGCGCTCGGCCTGCCAGGCCTGCCAGTGCAGCCACCAGGAGTCGGTGTGCTTGGTGGAGTTTTCCTGCCAGTCGTCGGGCTTGTCGGTCATTCCGGTGCCGGTCATGTAACGCGACTTGGGGTTGCCCGGCGGGTTGAGAATGCTCTGGATATGGCCGCTGCTGGACAGCACGAACTCGACGTTGCCGCCAAACAGCTGGGCTGACTTGTAGCAGGACTTCCACGGCGTGATGTGATCGTTGGTACCGGCCAGGGAGAAGATGTCGGCGGTGACTTGTTTCAGGTCGATCGGCGTGCCGCACACTTCCAGTGCATTGGGCCGGATCAGTGGGTTGTTTTTGAACATCTCGATCAGGTCGCCGTGGAATGCCGCCGGCAGCCGGGTGGTGTCGTTGTTCCAGAACAGGATGTCGAACACCGGCGGCTCGTTGCCCAACAGGTAGTTATTGACCCAGTAGTTCCAGATCAGGTCGTTGGGCCGCATCCAGGCGAAGACTTTCGCCATGTCGCGCCCTTCCAGGACGCCGGCCTGGTAGGAGTGGCGCTTGGCCGCCTCCAGCGTCTGCTCGTCGACAAACAACGCCACGTCGCTGTCCAGGGTGGTGTCGAGCACGCTCACCAGCAAGGTCAGGGCGTTGACCTTCTTCTCGCCGATCGCGGCGTAGTGCCCGAGCAGGGCGGTGCAGGTAATGCCGCCGGAGCAGGCGCCGAGCATGTTCACGTCTTTGCTGCCGGTGATCGCGGTGACCACATCGACCGCTTCCTTGAGCGCTTCGATATAGGTCGACAGGCCCCACTCGCGCTGGGCCTTGGTCGGGTTGCGCCAACTGATGATAAAAGTCTGCACGTTGTTGCGCAGGCAGAAGCGCGCCAGGCTTTTGTCGGGGCTGAGGTCGAAGACATAGAACTTGTTGATCTGCGGCGGCACCACCAGCAGGGGGCGCTCGTGCACTTGTTCGGTGATCGGGCGGTATTGGATCAATTCCAGCACGTCGTTGCGAAACACCACCGCGCCTTCGCTGGTGCCCAGGTTTTTGCCGACTTCAAAGGCGTCCATGTTGACCTGGCTGGGCATGCCGCCGTTGTGCACCAGGTCCTTGGCCAGATGAGACAGGCCGTCAAGCAGGCTCTTACCGCCGGTTTCGAAGAAGCGCTTGACCGCCGCCGGGTTGGCCGCACTGTTGGTCGGTGCCATGGCTTCGGTCATCAGGTTGATCACGAAATGCCCGCGGCTGATGTCTTTGGGCGAGAGGTTACTGTCGGCGATCCAGTCGTGGAGCTCCTTGCGCCACGCCAGGTAGGTTTGCAGGTAACGCTTGTAGAGCGGGTTCTGGCTCCAGGCCGGATCATTGAAGCGACGGTCATCGCCAGCCGGTTGCAACTGCGATTTGCCGAACAGCACGTTTTTCAGTTCAAGACCGAAATGGGTGACGTGCTTGACGCTGTGAAGCGGTTGTTTGATGGCCTGGGTGAGCACCATGCGAGCAGAGCCAAGAAGATCCTTTCGACGCAAGCCAATGACCGGATTCAGCCCCAGGGTGTTTTCCGAGGCTTGGGCTTTCAGGTCATCGTTATTCTTGTTACTCATCTACGACGCTCCATTGTCCTGAGACGAGTACCAGACCTGCTGTGTAGTCACACAGCAAAGATGCCAGGTACTACTGCTCGGGTGACCGTTGATTCCACATCGCTGCTTTGTTGCTGCACAAAGCATTGCAGGGAACTTGCCAGCTCCATTGGTTACCCGAGTTTAATTTTTTTCGCAAGCAGGCCAATGCATGGCACTGCGGCCAAGCATTCAATCAGATGAAATTAGAAAATGCGTTCTAATCAGTTGGAGGCTTGAGTTAGAGCATCAGCTTGACGATCGACTCGCTCGGATCGCGGGATTTTCCAGCCGCTTTGAGCTCGGCCAAATAATCGTTCCACAGCGTGTCCTGGCGCACAGCCAGCTGGTACAGGTAATCCCAGGTGAACAGGCCGCTGTCATGACCGTCGTCGAAGGTCAATTTCAGTGCGTACTGGCCGGCGGGTTCGACCTTGGTCAGGCCGACGTTGATCTTGCCCCATTGCAGGATGGGTTTGCCGTGGCCCTGGACCTCGGCGGAAGGAGAGTGCACGCGCAACAGCTCGGCGGGCAGGTGATAGACTTCGTCCAGCCCATAGGTCAGGGTCAGGGTTTTCGAGGCTTTGTGCAGGTTGATGGCAGTCGGGAGTTTGGTCATGGGGGGCAGCTTAAAGCTGCGAGCTGCAAGCCACAAGATGACCGCGGTCAACTTGCAGCTTGTCGCTCGCCATGGGGCGCTTAAAGGATGTAGCGCGACAGGTCTTCGTTCTGCGCCAATTCGCCGAGGTGGCTGTTGACGTAGGCGGCGTCGATGCGGATCGGCTCTTCGCCATGGGCGCTGGCCAGGTCACCGGCGCTGAACGACACCTCTTCGAGCAGGCGCTCAAGCAGGGTGTGCAGGCGGCGTGCACCGATGTTCTCGGTCTTCTCGTTGACCTGCCAGGCGATTTCCGCCAGGCGCTTGATGCCGTCGGGCAGGAACTCGATGGCCAGGCCTTCGGTTTTCAGCAACTCGCGATACTGCTCGGTCAACGAAGCATGGGGCTCGCTGAGGATGCGCTCGAAGTCGCCAGGGGTCAGGGCCTTGAGTTCGACGCGGATCGGCAGCCGGCCTTGCAGCTCGGGGACCAGGTCGCTCGGTTTGCTCAGGTGGAAAGCGCCGGAGGCGATGAACAGGATGTGGTCGGTCTTGACCATGCCCAGCTTGGTATTGACCGTGCAACCTTCGATCAGCGGCAGCAGGTCGCGCTGCACGCCTTCCCGGGAGACGTCGACGCCGCCCGAGTTGCCGCGCTTGGCGACCTTGTCGATTTCGTCGATGAACACGATGCCGTGCTGCTCGACCGCTTCCAGGGCCTTGGCTTTCAATTCTTCATCGTTGACCAGGCGCCCGGCTTCTTCGTCGCGCACCAGCTTCAGCGCTTCCTTGACCTTGAGCTTGCGGTTCTTGCGCTTGCCCTTGCCCATGTTGGCGAACAGGCTTTGCAGCTGGTTGGTCATTTCTTCCATGCCCGGTGGCGCGGAGATATCGACGCCGGCGCTTTCGGCGACTTCGATCTCGATCTCCTTGTCATCCAGTTGCCCTTCGCGCAGGCGCTTGCGGAACAGCTGGCGGGTGTTGGAGTCCTGGGCGGGAGCGTCGTCGCTGCTGAACCCCATGCGTGCCGGGGGCAGCAGGGCGTCGAGAATGCGCTCTTCGGCAGCATCTTCGGCGCGATGGCGAACCTTGATGATTTCCTGCTCGCGAAACAGTTTGATCGCGGCATCGGCCAGGTCACGAATGATCGACTCGACATCGCGGCCGACGTAGCCGACTTCGGTGAACTTGGTCGCTTCAACCTTGATGAACGGCGCGTTGGCCAGCTTGGCCAGGCGGCGGGCGATTTCGGTCTTGCCGACGCCGGTCGGGCCGATCATCAGGATGTTCTTGGGGGTCACTTCAACGCGCAGCTCTTCCGGCAGCTGCATCCGGCGCCAGCGGTTACGCAGGGCGATGGCGACGGCGCGCTTGGCATCGTCCTGGCCGATGATATGGCGGTTGAGTTCGTGGACGATTTCGCGGGGAGTCATGGACATAGTAGTTGGCGGTCCTCAAGCAAGAATAAATACCGTGGCCCTGGGCCTGTACCGGATTTATTCCGCGAGATCCTGCTCCTCAATGGTGATGTTGTGGTTGGTGAATACGCAGATGTCGCCGGCGATGCCGAGGGCGGTTTCAACGATTTCCCGGGCCGACAGGTCGGTTTTCTTCAGCAGGGCGCTGGCTGCGGCCTGGGCGAAGGCGCCGCCGGAACCCATGGCGATCAGGCCGTCTTCGGGTTCGACCACGTCACCGTTGCCGGTGATGATCAGGGACGCGTCCTTGTTGGCCACGGCGAGCATGGCTTCCAGGCGGCTCAGGGAGCGATCGGTACGCCATTCCTTGGCCAGCTCGACAGCGGCGCGGACCAGATGGCCCTGGTGTTTTTCCAACTGGCCTTCGAAGCGCTCGAACAGGGTGAAGGCGTCAGCGGTGGCACCGGCGAAGCCGGCAATGACTTCACCGTGGTACAGGCGGCGCACTTTTTTGGCGTTGCCTTTCATCACGGTATTGCCCAGAGAAACCTGGCCGTCGCCGCCCATGACGACTTTGCCGTGGCGGCGAACTGAAACGATGGTGGTCAAGGGAGAGTCTCCACGCTGCGGGGCGAAAATGCCCTGATGGAAACTCATATGGGGGTGGTGAGAGGTTTTTCAACCGTAGGGCGGGGATAGAGACGAGCGGTGAGACGGGTCTAATGTCACAGAGTGTGACTTGCCAGACAGCACGGCCGCACGCTGTAGGGAGGGGCAGCGTGGCTGTCACTGACACTCCAGCGGCGGTCCTGATGGCCAGCGCAGCCTCGGGCCTCGGCAGCGGCTACAGATGAGTCGCAATAAAAAGGCCACCCGCTTGGGTAATGCCAGGCAGTTAAGGGCAGGAGCTTTCATTGTGGCGAGGGAGCTTGCTCCCGCTGGGCCGCGCAGCGGCCCCAAAAAGGCGACTGCTACGCCCCGGAGCCCCGGCCGGCCCAACGGGAGCAAGCTCCCTCGCCACAGGTTATGTTTCGTTCGCTCTAGCGCTTAACTGATCGGCATTCCCGCTTGGGTGGCCTTTTTTACTGCCGGTGGGCTCAAGGGCGGGCTTTAAGCTGCTCTTGCGCGGCTTTGGCCAGGTCCGGCGGCAGGAAGTCGCGGTCCGGGTTGTAGTCGGCCTTGAGGTAGCGCGACAGGTCTTGCAGGTCGCCCGGGCTCAGGGTGCCCGCCGCCTGCTTGAGGCGCAGGTTGTCGAGGATGTAGTCGTAGCGGCTGTTGTTGTAGTTGCGCACCGAGGTGTACAGCTGGCGCTGGGCGTCGAGTACATCGACGATATTGCGCGTGCCCACCTGGTAGCCGATTTCGGTGGCTTCCACCGCGCTCTGGTTGGAGATGATCGACTGGCGACGGGCTTGCACCTGTTCGACATCGGTGTTCACCGCGCGGTGCAGGTTGCGGGTGTTTTCCACCACCTGGCGGCGCAGGCCTTCGCGTTGCTGTTCGGTCTGGCTCAGGCGCGAATAGGACTCGCGCACCTGGGAGCTGGTCAGGCCGCCGCTGAAGATCGGAATATTCAGCTGCAGGCCGACGGTGCGCTGCTCGACGTCGCTGCCATAGCGCTGGCCCAGAGGGTTGGGGTTGCTGAAACCGAGGGCGTCGTTATCGCCTTTCTTGTACTGCGCCACCGCGTCCAGGGTCGGTGCGTGGCCGGCCTTGCGCTGCTTGAGGGTTTCTTCGGCGGCGCTGACCGCGTAGTTGCTGGCCAGTAGGTTGAGGTTCTGTCGAGCGGCGGTGTCGACCCAGGACTTGGCGTCGTTCGGCGTCGGCGCCAGTACCGGCAAGGTGTGGACAATGCCCTGGATCGAGTTGTACTCGCGGTTGGTCAGGGTGATCAGTGCTTCGAAGGCATCGTCCACCTGGCGCTGGGCGAGGATCCGGTTGGCCCGCGCCGTGTCGTAGCTGGCCTGGGATTGCAGGACGTCGGTCTTGTCCGAAAGGCCGACATCGAAGCGCTCGTTGGACTGGTCCAGCTGGCGCTTGAAGGCGGATTCCTCGGCCTTGGTCGAGGCCAGGTTGTCCTGGGCGCGCAGCACTGCGAAGTAGTTTTCGGCGGACTGCAGGATCAGGTTCTGCTCGGTGGCCGACAGTTGCAGGGCCGCCTGTTCATTGATGTCTTTGGCGGCTTGCAGTTGGAACCAGCGGTCGGCGCGGAACAACGGTTGAGCCAGGGTCGCCTGGTACACGGTGCCGCTGCGGGTGGCGGTCATCGACGGTTCGTCGAACTTGGTTCGGGTGTTGTTCATGTCGGCGCCGGCCGAAAGATTGGGCAGAAGGCCGGCACGTGCCTGGGGCACGACTTCTTTCTGTGCGCCGTATTGGGCGCGGGCGGCGGCCAGGTCGGCGTTGTTGTCCACGGCTTCCTGGTAGACGCTGACCAGATCGGTCTTGGTGGTTAAGGGCGCTTCTGCTGCCCAGGCCAATCCATTGGACGCACAAGACACGGCAAGGGCCAGTGAGAGTTTGCGCAGCATGAGACGATCCCTAGAGTTGATATTACGGCGATAATTCAAGCGCCAAGGCTACGGCGCGGCCCGTGGAGCGTCAAGGCGCTGCACAGCCCCGCGAGTGTAGATGTGCTGACCTGTCGCAACAATCCTGCAATTACGCCATTCATCATGCTGATTGCACGGGCATTGGCATTGGGCCCGGACTTTGGTCTAGACTGCGCCAGTTCTTGTCGGGGTGCCTTGCTATGAGGCTGAGATCGGATAATCCGGATCCCGTTGAACCTGATCAGGTTAGCGCCTGCGTAGGGAACAAGATTTCTCGTCACCCGGCGAGTCCTCTTGTGCTTCGTCCGGGATGTTGTTCGACAATCGAACACCCCTCGAGCACTGAGCACAGCACCCACTGGTTTTTTCAGTGACGCGTGCGTCCATTCGTTACAGGTTCGCTCCGACAAAAATCCACTGCCTGGATGCTGTCTGGAGAGCCCGTGATGACTACAAAACTAAAAAGCGCAACCAACCTGAGTGACTCGGCCAAGGTCGATCAGCAATCGGTTCAGCCCTTTACTCGCTCGCAAAAAATCTACGTCCAGGGTTCGCGCCCGGACATCCTCGTGCCGATGCGCGAAATCAGCCTCGATGTGACCCCCACCGACTTTGGCGGCGAGATCAACGCGCCGGTCGTGGTCTACGACACCTCGGGCCCGTACACCGACCCCAACGTCATCATCGATGTGCGCAAAGGCCTGGCCGATGTGCGTTCGCCGTGGATCGAAGCCCGTGGCGACACCGAGCGCCTGCCGGGCCTGAGCTCCAACTTCGGCCAGGAACGCCTGGCCGATGCCGAGCTGACCAAGCTGCGCTTCGCCCACGTCAACAACCCGCGCCGGGCCAAGGCCGGGGCCAACGTCAGCCAGATGCACTACGCGCGCCAGGGCATCATCACCGCCGAGATGGAATACGTCGCCATCCGCGAAAACATGAAGCTCGAAGTGGCCCGGGCTGCTGGCCTGCTCG
Source organism: Pseudomonas sp. CF161 (assembly GCF_000416215.1). NCBI lineage: Bacteria > Pseudomonadati > Pseudomonadota > Gammaproteobacteria > Pseudomonadales > Pseudomonadaceae > Pseudomonas > Pseudomonas sp. CF161. The sequence continues at coordinate 84,077 of NZ_ATLP01000111.1, read as the reverse complement.
ATCAACAACACGCCGGCCACAGCTTTGGCGCCAGCGTGCCGAAAATCATCACCCCCGAATTTGTCCGTGAAGAAATCGCCCGCGGTCGCGCGATCATTCCGGCCAACATCAACCACACCGAACTGGAACCGATGATCATCGGCCGTAACTTCCTGGTGAAGATCAACGGCAACATCGGCAACAGCGCCCTGGGTTCGTCCATCGAAGAAGAAGTGGCGAAACTGACCTGGGGCATCCGCTGGGGTTCGGACACGGTCATGGACCTGTCCACCGGCAAGCACATCCACGAAACCCGCGAGTGGATCATCCGCAACTCGCCGGTGCCGATCGGCACCGTACCGATCTACCAGGCCCTGGAAAAAGTCGGCGGCGCCGCCGAAGACCTGACCTGGGAGCTGTTCCGCGACACCCTGATCGAACAGGCCGAGCAGGGCGTGGACTACTTCACCATCCACGCCGGCGTGTTGCTGCGCTATGTGCCACTGACTGCCAAGCGCGTGACCGGCATCGTTTCCCGGGGCGGCTCGATCATGGCCAAGTGGTGCCTGGCGCACCACAAAGAGAACTTCCTCTACACCCATTTCGAAGACATCTGCGAAATCATGAAGGCCTACGACGTCAGCTTCTCGCTGGGCGATGGCCTGCGTCCGGGCTCGATTGCCGACGCCAACGACGCTGCGCAATTCGGTGAGCTGGAAACCCTCGGCGAACTGACGAAGATCGCCTGGAAACACGACGTGCAGTGCATGATCGAAGGCCCGGGCCATGTACCGATGCAGTTGATCAAAGAGAACATGGACAAGCAGCTGGAGTGCTGCGACGAGGCGCCGTTCTACACCCTCGGCCCGCTGACCACCGACATCGCTCCGGGCTATGACCACATCACCTCCGGCATCGGCGCGGCGATGATCGGCTGGTTCGGTTGCGCCATGCTCTGCTACGTCACGCCCAAGGAACACCTGGGCCTGCCGAACAAGGATGACGTGAAGACCGGGATCATCACCTACAAGATCGCCGCCCACGCGGCCGACCTTGCCAAGGGCCACCCCGGTGCGCAGATCCGCGACAACGCCCTGTCCAAGGCGCGCTTCGAGTTCCGCTGGGAAGACCAGTTCAACCTCGGCCTGGACCCGGACACCGCGCGCTCGTACCACGATGAAACCCTGCCGAAGGATTCGGCCAAGGTCGCGCATTTCTGCTCGATGTGCGGGCCGAAGTTCTGCTCGATGAAAATCACCCAGGAAGTCCGTGAGTACGCGGCCAACCAGCGGATCGAGGCCATCGACGTGGACGTTGCCCAGGGCCTGGCGGAACAGGCCGAGCGCTTCAAGCAGGAAGGCAGCCAGCTGTACAAGAAGGTTTAAGCCGCAAGCGGCAGGCTGCAAGTTGCAAGCGAGGGCGCCGCGCCTTTGCTTGCGGCTTGAAGCTGGCCGCTGCGTTTCTCTGTCCCTCTCTGAGTCTCTCCCCTTGAGCATTCAACCCAGCACCTATTCCCCGGATATCGCGGTGCCCACCGACAAGCGTGTGTTTGGCGGCCGCGATCTGTTTTCCCTGTGGTTTTCCCTCGGCATCGGCCTGATGGTGTTGCAGACCGGTGCCTTGCTGGCGCCTGGCCTGGGCATGTCCGGCTCGTTGCTGGCGATTTTTTTCGGCACGGCGGTGGGCGTGCTGCTACTGGCCGCGGTCGGTGTGATCGGCAGTGACACCGGCCTGTCGTCGATGGCGGCGCTCAAGCTCAGCCTCGGCAACCGTGGCGCCAGCCTGCCGGCGTTGCTCAACCTGCTGCAACTGGTGGGTTGGGGCTCGTTTGAAATCATCGTCATGCGCGATGCGGCCAGCCTGCTCGGCGCCCGCGCCTTCAGCGACGGCAGCCTGTGGAGCAATCCCGTGCTCTGGACCCTGTTTTTCGGTGCCCTGGCGACCCTGCTCGCGGTCAGTGGCCCGTTGACCTTTGTCCGCCAGATCCTGCGCAAATGGGGCATCTGGCTGCTGCTGGCGGCCTGCCTGTGGCTGACCTGGAACCTGCTGGCCAAGGTCGATCTGCCGGCCTTGTGGGCTCAGGCCGGTGACGGTTCGATGCAGTTTGCGGTGGGGTTTGACATTGCGATCGCCATGCCGCTGTCCTGGCTGCCGTTGATTGCCGATTACTCACGCTTCGGCAAGCGCGCCAGGAGCGTGTTCGGCGGCACCGCGCTGGGCTTCTTTATCGGTAACTTGTGGCTGATGAGCCTGGGCGTGGCCTACACCCTGGCCTTTGCTCCGAGCGGTGAGGTCAATGCGCTGCTGCTGGCATTGGCGGGGGCCGGCCTGGGGATTCCGTTGTTGCTGATTCTGCTGGATGAGTCGGAAAACGCCTTCGCCGACATTCACTCGGCGGCGGTCTCCAGCGGGATTCTGCTGCGCCTCAAGGTCGAGCACCTGGCCCTGGCCATCGGCGTGCTCTGCACCGTGATCGCCTGCCTGGCGCCACTGGCGCAGTACCAGAATTTCCTGTTGCTGATCGGCTCGGTCTTCGCGCCGCTGTTCGGCGTGGTGCTGGTGGATCACTTCATCCTGCGCAAACGCAGGGCCCAGGTCTCGGCTGCGAACTTGCGCTGGCCGGCGCTGCTGGCCTGGCTGGGTGGGGTCAGCACCTATCACTTGCTGGCCAACTTCTACCCGGATATCGGCGCAACCCTGCCGTCACTGATTCTGGCAGGGCTGCTGCAATGGCTGCTGGGCCGTGCCTTCAGTTACGGGCGGGAAACAGCTCGGGTTTGAGGATGCCGTTCAGGCGGTTGTAGGGGATCTTCAGTTCAACGTGGCCGAGGGCGTAAGGCGCGATCACCGACACGTTGTACTTGAGGATCACGCCGCCTGAGGTCAGTGCCACATTCGGGGTTTTCTGGAACGGCCAGCTCTTGATGTACTCCGGCTCCTGATCCAGCTTGGTGCTGATCAGCCAGCTGTTGTGTGCCACTTGCGCGGCTTTCCAGAAGTTGTCTTCCTGCCCCGGCAACAGCATGTCGGCGAGGTTCAGCGCCTTGTGCTGCGCCCGTGAATAGTTGATGAAGCCGCGGCCCGGCGTGCCATGGGCGGCTCCGGTATCCAGATAACTGGCCAGCTCGATGATCACCAAGCCGTCATGCTGCTCACGTACCTTGGCTTGCAAATACATGCTGTTGCGGCTGGGGGCGTCGCGTAAAAACGTCTGCCGATAGGCGTTGAGTGTCGCCGGAACCGAGTCTTGCGGGCTGGTGCGGGTCATCTGCAACAGGCGCTTTTCGATGACGGCGTCCAGTTGCGGTTCGTCCGGGAAGTGCACGGTGTCGATATTGACCAGTGGGCAGTCCGGGGCATTGCACCCGGGCTTGATCTGCTCCGACTTGTCGCTGGTGGTGCTCAGCGGGGTCTTGTAGCTGGGCTGGAACAGGCTTTGGCAGGCGCCCAGGGTCAGGGCGATACAGGCCACGGAGGCGATTTTGGCAAGCGACATGGGCGTCCTTCATAAACCAGGGGGGAGCGAAAGTTACCGGCTTCGACTGTCGGCGAGGCAGTCAGTTCGCCACTAAGCTCATTACAGGCAATTAGATTAGGTTTGCCCCCTCGCCGTCTATCCCGCTGACAGGAAAGGGGCTGCATCCGGGGTCGCGGGCGCGTTAGGATGGCGCGAAGTCGAGGGGGATCCTCGCAAGAACAGGCAGTAGACGAGGATTGCTATGACTGACTTTGCCAACGCCACGCCGAGCGCGGTCGATATTGTCCGCCGCGAAAAATGCTACCAGGGCTTCTACCAGCTCGATCGGCTGCACCTGCGCCATGAGCTGTTTGCCGGTGGCATGGGCAACGAGATCAGCCGCGAAGTATTCGTGCGTCATGATGCCGTGTGCATGCTGCCTTACGACCCGCAGCGCGATGAAGTGGTGCTGATCGAACAGTTCCGCGTCGGTGTCCTGGGCAAGACCGGCAACCCATGGCTGATCGAACTGGTGGCCGGCCTGATCGACAAGGACGAACAACCGGAACAGGTTGCTCACCGCGAGGCGCAGGAGGAAGCTGGGCTGGACATCAGTGCGCTGTGGCCGATGACCAAATATTTTCCATCGCCGGGGGGCAGCACCGAGTTCGTTCATCTGTTTCTCGGACGCTGCGACAGCCGTGGCGTCGGCGGCCTGCACGGGCTGGTGGAGGAGGGTGAAGACATACGCGTGTCGGTCTGGGCTTTTGAAGACGCGCTGCAGGCGGTACGGGATGGGCGGATTTCCAACGCGGCGAGCATCATTGCCTTGCAATGGCTGGCTCTGAATCGCGCTGAAGTGAGGGGGCTATGGTCGTAAACAAGCAACGCGACCGCTATCGGGTCGATCTGGTGGGGCTGCAAACCTCCTGCGAGGCCAACTACGCTCGCTTGATGCGCCTCTTGCCCGACATGCGCAACCAGCCGGTCGCCCGGCGCATTGCGGTGACCCAGGGCGATCAGATGCTCGGCGTGCTGGCCCTCGAAGTGCTGCAGGCCTGCCCCTATACCACCACCTTGCAGGTGCGCCAGGAGCACAGCCTGCCGTGGCTGCCGGTGCCGCAGCTGGAAGTGCAGGTGTACCACGACGCGCGCATGGCCGAAGTGATCAGCGCCGAACATGCCCGGCGTTTTCGCGGCATTTATCCTTATCCCAATGCGCACATGCACCAGCCGGACGAGAAGGCCCAGCTCAACGTATTCCTGGGTGAATGGCTGAGCCATTGCCTGGCCTGCGGCCATGAATTCGAAGCCGTGCGCTAGTTGTGAACTGCGTCCGGTTCGCCGGTTTCCTCTTTTGAATTTCCCCCAGCATAATTGCGCCAACTTTTATATCCCGTGACACGCCCTGGGAGACCGCCTTGCCGAGCGTATCCACTCTGACCACCGACGATAGCGCGTTGCTGGTGCAACTCTCCGACAGTCACCTGTTTGCCGAGGCGGACGGCACCCTGCTGGGCATGAATACCTGCGACAGCCTGCAACGGGTGATCGAGCTGGTGCTGGCCCAGCAGCCGAAGATCGACCTGCTGCTGGCCACCGGCGATCTGTCCCAGGACGGCAGCCTGGAGTCCTACCAGCGTTTTCGCCAGATGAGCGCATCCATCGCCGCCCCCGCGCGCTGGATCCCGGGCAATCACGATGAACCCCAGATCATGGCCCAGGCCGTCACCCAAAGCCCGCTGCTCGAGCCGGTGGTGGACATCGGCAATTGGCGCGTGACCCTGCTCGACTCGGCGGTGCCGGGCTCGGTGCCGGGTTATCTGCAGGATGAACAACTGCAACTGCTGGTCCGTTCCTTGAGCGAGGCGCCTGATCGCCATCACCTGGTGTGCCTGCACCATCACCCGGTGTCCATTGGCTGCGCGTGGATGGAACCGATCGGCCTGCGCAACCGCGAAGCATTGTTCGCCGTCCTTGAGCGCTTCCCTCAGGCGCGAGCGGTGCTTTGGGGCCATGTGCACCAGGAGATCGACCGCTTGCACGGCAGCCTGCGGTTGCTGGCATCACCCTCGACCTGCATTCAGTTCGAGCCCGGCAGCGAGGATTTTAAGGTCGATGAGCAGGCGCCGGGTTATCGCTGGCTGCGGTTGCTGCCCGATGGCGGCCTGGAAACCGGCGTCGAGCGGGTGACCGGCTTTGATTTCGAGGTCGACTACGGCAGCGACGGCTACTGAGCCCGGGCTGCCTGTCGCCACGGCGGGACAAGTCGATACACCTGAAGGCAAGTCAATCCGCCAGACTCCCTGTAAACTGCGCCCTTTGCTTGATGCCTAGGGAGCTCGCATGTCCGGTTCGATCCTGTATATCCACGGTTTCAACAGCGCGCCGGCGTCGCAGAAGGCCTGTCAGTTGAGTTCGGTGATGAGCACCCTGGGGCTGTCCGATCAACTGCGGGTTCCGGCCCTGCATCATCACCCGCGCGAGGCGATGGTCCAGCTGGAGCAGGCGATTGCCGAGCTCGGAAGGCCATTGCTGGTCGGCAGCTCGCTCGGCGGCTACTATGCCACTCACCTTGCCGAGCGCCATGGCTTGAAAGCCCTGTTGGTCAACCCCGCTGTCAGTCCGCATCGGATGTTCGACGGCTACCTGGGCACGCAGAAAAACCTGTACACCGATGAAACCTGGGAACTGACCCACGACCATGTAGCGGCCCTGGCCGAACTGGAAGTGCCGCCGCCCCAGGACCCCCAGCGCTATCAGGTGTGGTTGCAGACGGGTGACGAGACTCTGGACTATCGCAGCGCTCAGCTGTATTACCGTGCCTGTGCCTTGCGCATTCAAGCCGGCGGCGACCACGGTTTCCAGGGTTTTGCCGGACAATTACCGGCGTTGTTGAGTTTTGCCGGCATTGGCACAGATCAGTACCAGGCGATCGATTTCACTGCACTGTGAAGCCGCGCCTCTATTTTCATTGAACGACTAACGACGAGACCCCATGGCCACTCCCAGCGCTAGCTCTTATAACGCAGACGCCATCGAAGTCCTCTCGGGCCTCGACCCGGTGCGCAAACGCCCGGGCATGTACACCGACACCAGTCGGCCGAACCACCTTGCCCAGGAAGTCATCGACAACAGTGTCGACGAGGCCTTGGCCGGGCATGCGAAGTCGGTGCAGGTCATCCTGCATGCCGATCATTCCCTGGAAGTGTCCGACGACGGTCGCGGCATGCCGGTGGATATCCACCCCGAAGAAGGGGTTCCCGGTGTCGAGCTGATCCTCACCAAGCTGCACGCCGGCGGCAAGTTCTCCAACAAGAACTACCAGTTCTCCGGTGGTTTGCACGGCGTGGGCATCTCGGTGGTCAACGCCCTGTCGACCCTGGTGCGGGTCAAGGTCAAGCGCGACGGCAACGAATACCAGATGACCTTCGCCGACGGCTATAAAGCCACCGACCTGGAAGTGATCGGTACCGTTGGCAAGCGCAACACCGGGACCAGCGTGTATTTCGCACCGGACCCGAAGTATTTCGATTCACCGAAGTTTTCCGTCAGCCGCCTCAAGCACGTGCTCAAGGCCAAGGCCGTATTGTGCCCGGGGCTGCTGGTCAGCTTTGAGGACAAGTCCACCGGCGAGAAGGTCGAGTGGCACTACGAAGATGGCCTGCGCTCCTACCTGGAAGACGCGGTCAGCGAATTCGAACGCCTGCCCAACGAGCCCTTCTGCGGCAGCCTGGCCGGTAACAAGGAAGCGGTGGACTGGGCCCTGCTGTGGCTGCCCGAAGGTGGCGACAGTGTGCAGGAAAGCTACGTCAACCTGATCCCTACGGCCCAGGGCGGGACCCACGTCAACGGCCTGCGCCAGGGCCTGCTGGATGCGATGCGCGAGTTCTGCGAATTCCGCAGCCTGCTGCCGCGCGGGGTCAAGCTGGCCCCGGAAGACGTCTGGGAACGCATCGCTTTCGTGCTGTCGATGAAGATGCAGGAGCCGCAATTCTCCGGCCAGACCAAAGAACGCCTGTCGTCCCGTGAAGCGGCGGCCTTTGTTTCGGGTGTGGTCAAGGACGCCTTCAGCCTGTGGCTCAACGAGCATCCGGAGCTGGGTCTGCAACTGGCGGAACTGGCGATCAACAACGCCGGCCGTCGCTTGAAGGCCAGTAAAAAGGTCGAGCGCAAGCGCATCACCCAGGGCCCGGCACTGCCGGGCAAGCTGGCCGATTGCGCCGGGCAGGACCCGATGCGTTCCGAGCTGTTCCTGGTGGAAGGTGATTCCGCGGGTGGTTCGGCCAAGCAGGCGCGGGACAAGGAATTCCAGGCGATCCTGCCGCTGCGCGGGAAAATCCTCAACACCTGGGAAGTCGACGGCAGCGAAGTGCTGGCCAGCCAGGAAGTGCACAACATCGCCGTGGCCATCGGTGTCGATCCGGGCGCGGCGGACATGAGCCAGCTGCGTTACGGCAAGATCTGCATCCTCGCCGACGCCGACTCCGACGGCTTGCACATCGCCACCCTGCTTTGTGCGTTGTTCGTCCAGCATTTCCGCCCGCTGGTGGATGCCGGCCACGTCTACGTGGCCATGCCGCCGCTGTACCGCATCGACCTGGGCAAAGAGATCTACTACGCCCTGGACGAGGCCGAGCGCGATGGCATTCTCGATCGCCTGGTGGCCGAGAAGAAACGCGGCAAACCCCAGGTCACTCGATTCAAGGGCCTGGGTGAAATGAACCCGCCGCAACTGCGCGAAACCACCATGGACCCCAATACCCGGCGCCTGGTGCAGTTGACCCTCGAAGACTTCGAGGCGACCTCGGAAATGATGGACATGCTGCTGGCGAAAAAACGCGCCGGCGACCGCAAGTCCTGGTTGGAGTCCAAAGGCAACCTGGCGGAGGTTCTGGGCTGATGCGCAGAGGCTTTGCCCTGGCCTTGGCGCTGGTGGCGACGTCGGTGCTGGCAGAGCCTGTACCCGAGCTGAAATTGCTTGCCGAACACCCGGTCGAAGGCATGCGCGGCGGCAACCTGTCGGGGTTGGCGCTGTGCGGCAATGAGCTGTGGACGGTCTCCGACCGTGATGATGATCAGATCTACCGTCTCGATACCCGGGACACGGTGTGGCAGGCCGAGGCCGTGCACATCAAGGTGCCTGCGGTGCCGGATGCGGGCTTGCCCTGGGGGCTGAAGTCGCGCACCTGGGCGACCTCGCTGGTGCGCGGGGGCGAGCTGGATTTCGAAGGCATCGCCTGCGATGGCGCGGGCAACAAGTACATCGTCAGTGAGTCCGAGGCCACGGTGCTGCAGGTGCCGGTAACGGGGCGGCCGGAATGGCTGAAAATCTCGCCGATCCTGGTGCGCGAGGCTCGGGCCAGCGGCATGTTGCTGCACTTCAATGCCTTGTTCGAAGGGCTGGCGGTCAACCCGGAAGGCAACCGGCTGTGGCTGGCGGCCGAGCGCGAGCGCCGTGGGTTATTGCTGGTCAAGCGCGAACAAAGTGTCTGGAACTGTGACGGCGCCTGCGTATTGCTCAGCGAGGCGGGTGTGGAGATGCAGCCGGCGCAAATGCCCAAGGCCCGCGCAGTGTCTCGGGACTTTGCCGATCTGGCCTTGTTCGAGGGCAAGTTGTTCACCCTGGAGCGCAACGCCTATCGGATCTGCCGCCGGGATGCGCAAACGGCCAAGGTCGAGCGCTGCTGGTCGTTTGCCGCCGAGGCGCTGGTGGAAAATCGCCAGTATCCCCAGGCGTACGGCCTGGCCGAAGCCTTGCTGGTGGATGCCGATGGCGCCTGGATCGGCCTCGACAACAACAACGGTGCCCGGGTCGATGGCGAGACCCGGCCGATCGTCTGGCGCTTTGCCGCCCCGCAAGGTGGCTGGAGTGGCAAATCATGAGCCGACAACCGGGCAGTCGTGCAGGGCGGATCATGCTGATCCTGGCGTGGGCCGCCGGTCTGTTTTTGGCCACGCAGTTTTTTTCGCAGTGGGAGCGGCGTCAGGAGAACCCCAACGCTGTCGTCACTTCGCAACAACACGAGGGTTACATCGAAGTGAAACTGGTCGGAAATGGCCAGGGGCATTTCGTCGCCAGCGGCCAGATCAACGGCCAGCCGGTGGATTTCATGCTCGACACCGGGGCCACCGATGTGGCGATTCCCACCCGCCTGGCCGAGCGCCTGGGGCTGGAGAAGGGCTCCCCGGTAACCCTGAGCACCGCCAATGGTCGCAGCGAGGGCTATCGAACCCGCCTCGACCGCGTGCAACTGGGCGATATCGTTTTGCGTGACGTCCGGGCGCTGGTGGCGCCGGGGCTGGACGGTGAACAAGTGCTGCTGGGCATGAGCGCTTTGAAACAACTTGAATTTACCCAGCGTGGCGGCACTTTGCTGCTGCGCCAGACAACGAACTGATGAGGCCCGCATGAGCGACTCCCTTGATCTCAGCCTGGACGGTGTAGAGCGCCGGTCACTGGCTGACTTCACCGAAAATGCCTACCTCAACTACTCCATGTACGTGATCATGGACCGTGCCCTGCCGCATATCGGCGACGGCCTGAAGCCCGTACAGCGGCGGATCATCTACGCCATGAGTGAGCTGGGGCTGGACGCTGATTCCAAGCACAAGAAGTCCGCGCGTACCGTCGGTGACGTGCTCGGCAAGTTCCACCCCCACGGCGACTCGGCCTGCTATGAGGCCATGGTGCTCATGGCTCAGCCCTTCAGTTATCGCTACACGCTGGTGGACGGGCAGGGTAACTGGGGTGCGCCGGATGATCCCAAGTCCTTCGCGGCCATGCGTTATACCGAGGCGCGCCTGTCGCGTTACTCCGAGGTGCTGCTGAGCGAGCTGGGCCAGGGCACCGCGGACTGGGGGCCGAACTTCGACGGCACCCTGGACGAACCCCTGGTGTTGCCGGCACGTTTGCCGAATATCCTGCTCAATGGCACCACCGGCATCGCCGTGGGCATGGCCACCGACGTGCCGCCGCACAACCTGCGCGAAGTCGCCACTGCCTGCGTCAGGCTGCTGGATGAACCCAAGGCTACGGTCGAGCAGCTGTGCGAGCACATCCAAGGCCCGGACTACCCGACCGAAGCGGAGATCATTACCCCGCGCGCCGATCTGCTGAAAATGTACGAAACCGGCAAGGGCTCGGTGCGCATGCGTGCCGTGTACCACATCGAAGACGGCGATATCGTGGTCACCGCACTGCCGCACCAGGTTTCCGGGGCCAAGGTCCTGGAGCAGATCGCGGCCATGATGCAGGCCAAGCCGTCGAAAGCGCCGCAGGTTGCGGACCTGCGCGATGAGTCGGACCACGAGAACCCTTGCCGTATCGTGATCATTCCGGTCAACAGCCGGGTCGATCACGAAGCGCTGATGCAGCACCTGTTTGCCACCACCGATCTGGAGTCGAGCTACCGGGTCAACATCAACATCATTGGCCTGGACGGCAAGCCGCAGCTGAAAAACCTGCGCGCGCTGCTGGTCGAGTGGCTGGAGTTCCGGGTGCAGACCGTGCGTCGCCGCCTGCAATTCCGCCTCGACAAGGTCGAACGTCGCCTGCACCTGTTGGACGGCTTGTTGATTGCCTACCTCAACCTGGATGAAGTGATTCACATCATCCGCACCGAGGAGCACCCCAAGGCCAGCCTGATCGCGCGTTTTGCCCTGAGTGAAATCCAGGCCGACTACATCCTCGACACCCGCCTGCGTCAATTGGCGCGACTGGAAGAGATGAAGCTGCGTTCCGAGCAGGATGAACTGCTCAAGGAACAGGCCAAGCTGCAAGCCTTGCTCAACAGCGAAGCCAAGCTGAAGAAGCTGGTGCGCACCGAGCTGATCAAGGACGCCGAAACCTATGGCGACGATCGCCGCTCGCCGATTGTCGAGCGTGCCGAAGCCAAGGCCATGACCGAGCACGACCTGCTGCCCAACGAAAAAGTGACGGTCGTACTCTCGGAAAAAGGCTGGGTACGCTCGGCCAAGGGCCATGACATCGACGCCACCGGGCTTTCCTACAAGGCCGGCGACGGCTTCAAGACCTCGGCGCCGGGGCGTTCCAACCAATATGCGGTGTTTATCGACTCCACTGGCCGCAGCTATTCGGTGGCTGCGCACACCCTGCCGTCGGCACGGGGCCAGGGCGAGCCATTGACCGGCCGTCTGACACCGCCGCCCGGGGCGAATTTTGAATGTGTACTGCTTCCTGAAGACGATGCGTTGTATGTCATCGCCTCCGACGCCGGTTACGGTTTCGTGGTCAAGGGTGAAGACCTGCAGGCCAAGAACAAGGCGGGCAAGGCGCTGTTGAGCCTGCCCAACAACGCCAAGGTGCTGCCACCACGCCCGGTCGCCGACCGCGAGCAGAACTGGCTGGCTTCGGTCACCACCGAAGGCCGCCTGTTGATCTTCAAGATCAGCGATCTGCCGCAGTTGGGCAAAGGCAAGGGCAACAAGATCATTGGTATCCCCGGCGAACGCGTAGCCAGCCGTGAGGAATATGTCACTGATATTGCTGTGCTACCTGATGGAGCAACCCTGGTGTTGCAGGCCGGTAAACGTACCTTGTCGCTCAAGGCCGATGACCTTGAGCATTACAAGGGCGAGCGTGGACGCCGTGGTAACAAATTGCCACGTGGATTCCAGCGGGTGGATGCGTTGCTGGTAGAAAATCTCAATTGATGCGGGTTAGAGCGCTCGATCTGCGATTTAACGCGTAGATCGACGCTACAACGCTGGAGTCAGGACGCATATTCACGGATGATATGCGCTTTCAAGCGCCGGCGTAGCTGAGCGTTATTTAGAGTTTTTTTGAGTATTTACACTGTGGCTAGCCTTGTGGCCGCCACCTGGATGGGATGATGACTGCTCTGCGCCTTCCTTTGGTTTTTTTGCTCGCTGGCGTTCTTGGCCTGGCGGGTTGCAGCGTACACCAGCCGGTGTCGCTGTATCAGCTGGACAGCGGAAGTCCAGCTCAGCCGGCCAATGCCGGCATGTCGGTGGTGCTGGGTCCGGTGTTGATCGCCGATTACCTGCAACGTGAAACCCTGCTGCAACGCCAGGATGATGGCAGTCTGCAAGCTTCGACCGATGGTCGTTGGGCGGGCAGCCTGTCCTCCGATATTGGCCAACTGCTATTGCGCCAGGTGGCAGGCCACCTGGACAGCCAGCGCGTAGTCCTGGCGCCGGCGACCAGCGGGTTTACCCCGGACGTGCAGGTGCTGCTGTCTATCACTCGCCTGGATTCCGGTAAATCGCAGCCGGCGGTGCTGGATGCGCAATGGCGCCTGATCGACCGTCGTGGCCAGGTGCGGGATAACCGCATCGTGCACTTGCAGGAGCAACACGCGGGCACTACAGCCTCTCAGGTCCAGGCCCAGGGCGTGTTGCTGCAGCGTCTGGCCGAGCAACTGTCGGGCGCACTGAAGCCGCTGGCCAACCAGCCCGTGGTGGCTGAGGTGCCACGCAAGGCAGCTCCGGCCCCTGCGGCCAAGCCTGTCGAGCAGGAGAAACAGCCAAAGATCCCGATGGCTACTCCTATCCGTACGGATATGGAAGTGTTCAGGTTCTAGGTTGTTGGCTCCCAAGACAAAGCCCGCTCTGAAGCGGGCTTTGTCGTTTCTGGGGTAAGCCTTTGCCCATTGCCGGTGGCTGCGAGCTGGCAGGTGCGGGTTGAAGGCTGCTGCCGCAATAGCGGTGGAGGGCGCCCGTTATGCTCGGCAGGCCCGTTGTGCAGCCACAAAAAAGCCCGCTACGCAGCGGGCTTTTTATGGTTGGGGCCAGGCTTAAAGCTTGGCCCGTGTCTCGTGCATGCGTGCCAGTTGGCGTTCCAGCATCGATGGGTAGGGCTCCATCAGGCGTTCGACGCAGCAGGCGCCTTCCGGGCTGGCGATGGGGCGGATGCGTGCACGTTGGCGGATCAGCGCGTCATCACTGATCTTGCGTTCCACCAGCAGCAGATTGCGGCTGTGCTGGGACAGCGCCAGGGCGTCCTGGGCGGTTTCGGTCAGCAGCAGGTCGATCTGGCTCAGGCCAAACAGCTCGTCACCCAGGGTCAGGCCCAGTTGCAATTGCAGGGTGATGCCGCTGTCCGCGACTTCGATCTGCAAGGCGTGGCCCAGGGCGCGCAGCAGTTCGCCGCAGCAAATGGCGTTGGTCAGGTAGTCGTCGCCACTGTCTTCACTGTGGAACAGCATCAGGGTGCTGCCGTCGTTCAGGGTATGCAGCTCGCTCTGGTAGAGCGAGGCGGCCTGGTCGAGGCAGTCGCGATAGCGTTCCAGCAGCTCCGTCAGTCGGGCACGGGGCAGGCGACGCAGTTGATCCTGGGCGCCGAGTTGTACCGCCAGCACCGCACTGTGTTGCGGTTGCGCGGGCGTTACCGGCCGTGCCAGCGGCTTGGGGGCGGTGGGCGTGGTGTGATCGCGCAGGTCGGCGAACGGGTCTTCTTCGTCCAGTTCGTCTTCTTCGGCGCTGACCAGCCGCCGCGGCGCGGGCTTGAGGCCAGCGACCGGTGCGCTTTCATCAAAGCTCGGGTCGCGCAGGTTACGCATCTCGAAGGCCGGCTCGCGGTCCTGCGGTTCGTCGTAATCCTCGTCGTCGTAGTCGGCTTCGGGCTCGGGCGCCGGCTGCGGTTTCTCTGGCGCCAGGCGCGCATGGAGCTGGCGCGCCAAGTCGCCGATTTCATCCTGGCGCTGGGTGGCCGGGGTGTGTTCGTCCATGTCACGCAGCCAGACCCGCAATTGCATCAGCGGGGTCGAGATGTGACGCCCCAGGCGCAGGCTCAAGGCCAGGGCCAGGGCCAGCAGGATCGCACTGAGGATGCCCATGCTTTGCAGGCTGATGGTCATGGGCTGCTGGAACTGCGCCATGTCCAGGCTGATCCGCAGGTTGCCGGCGGTCACGTCCTGGAAGGTGATCTTGGTCTGATAGACGCCTTCGGTCTCGCCCAGCAGGCTGCTTTTCGGGCGTTGGCCGGCTTCGGCGAGGATCCGGTTATCGACGCTGTAGATGGCCGCATGGGCCACCAGCGGATTTTTGGTCAGGTTGTTGAGCAGCACGTTGAGGCTGAGAATGTCGTTGGACACCAGCAGCTCGGTCGCCGAAGTGGCGGTCTGGGTGGTCAGGCTCTGGCCCAGGGCATCGGCTTGTTCATGCATGGCTTGCTTGAATTGCAGGCCCATCACACAGGCGTAGATCACCAGGGCCAGGGCGACCAGGATCACGTTATGGCTGGCAATGCGCAATGCAATCGGTACACGGCGGTGGCGCAGTGCACGGAAGATCAGCAGAAAGAAATTATCGGTTTTAACAGGCGTGGGCCGGTTCACTGAGCTCGGCTCTTTTGTCCGTGAAGTTGACGCGCAGTATAGCGACAGGCCCTAGGCCGGCAAAGCGCTGGCTGTGCCCGATGGTCACTGAATGTGGGTAGAATGCGGTTTTTTTCCACCTGCGGGGGTGCGCCTTGCGCGAAATCGTCCTGATAAACATCACCGGTGAAGACCGTCCCGGTCTCACTGCAGCCATTACCGGCGTTCTGGCCCAGGGTGGTGTGAATATTCTCGACATCGGTCAGGCGGTGATCCACGACACCTTGTCGTTCGGCATCCTGGTTGAAATCCCGAGTACCGAACAAGCGTCCTCGGTGCTCAAGGACATTCTGTTTACCGCCTACAAGCTGGACCAACAGGTACGTTTCACCCCGGTTTCCGAAGAGGATTACCAGCAGTGGGTCGGCGGCCAGGGCAAGAAACGCCATATTGTGACCCTGCTGACCCGCAAGGTGACGGCCGAGCAGTTGCAGCGAGTGAGTTCGATCACCGCCAAATACGGCCTGAACATCGACCATATCGACCGTCTGTCCGGGCGCATGCCCCTCGACACCCCGGCCGATCAAGGCAAAGGCTGCATCGAGTTCTCGGTACGCGGTGAAGCCGCCGATCCCCAGGCATTGCGCGCCGAGTTCCTGAGCGTCGCCCAGGAATTGAACGTCGATATCGCCTTCCAGGAAGACTCGCTGTTCCGCCGCAATCGCCGCCTGGCGGTATTCGACATGGATTCGACGCTGATCGAGGCCGAAGTCATCGACGAACTGGCCAAGGCCGCAGGCGTGGGTGATCGGGTTGCCGAAATCACCGAGCGGGCCATGGCCGGTGAGCTGGATTTTCGCGCCAGCTTCAAGGAGCGCCTGGCGTTGCTCAAGGGCCTGGACGTTGGCGTGCTTGATTCCATAGGTGCATCACTGCGCCTGACCGAAGGCGCCGAGACGCTGTTTGCCGAGCTCAAGCGCCTGGGCTACAAAACCGCGATCCTCTCGGGCGGTTTCACCTACTTCGCCAAGCAATTGCAGGCCAAGCTGGGTATCGACTACGTGTTTGCCAACGAGCTGGAAGTGGTGGACGGCAAGGTGACGGGGGTGGCGGTCGAGCCGATTGTCGATGCCCAGCGCAAGGCTGATCTGCTGCGCGAACTGGCGCACAAAGAAGGCTTGCGCCTGGAGCAGACCATTGCCGTGGGTGACGGCGCCAATGACTTGCCGATGCTGGCGATAGCCGGGTTGGGCGTGGCGTTCCGCGCCAAGCCGCTGGTCAAGCAATCGGCCAAGCAGGCGATCTCGACCCTGGGCCTGGACGGTGTGCTGTACCTGCTGGGCTTCCGAGATCGCGACGGTCAGCTCTAAGGACTTTGCTCAGATAGCCCCATAAAAAACGCCGCTGATCAGCGGCGTTTTTTTGTGTCCGGGAAACGGCTTCAGGCTTTTGGCAAGCCCAGGCCCTGGCCCATCTGCACCGGCGAGCCGGCAACCAACTCCTGGGCCCACTGCACCTGGTCCGGGCCGAACAGCACGATGGCGGTCGAACCCAGTTTGAAGCGGCCCAGTTCGGCGCCTTTTTCCAAATGGATTGGCGCACGCGCGGCTTCGTCGTAACGCACGGTTTTCAGCTCGCGCTTGGGTGGCGTTACCAGGCCAGCCCAGACGGTTTCGATCGAAGCGACAATCATCGCCCCCACCAGCACCACGGCCATTGGGCCGCGTTCGGTATCGAACAGGCACACCACGCGCTCGTTGCGGGCAAACAGCTCCGGGACGTTTTCGGCAGTGGTCTGGTTAACCGAGAAAATCCGCCCCGGCACGTAGACCATTTCACGCAGGGTGCCGGCCAGCGGCATGTGCACGCGGTGGTAGTCCTTGGGCGACAGGTAGATGGTGGCGAAGTCGCCGCCCATGAACGGCGCGGCAACGGCAGCGTCACCACCCAGCAGTTCGAGCACGCTGTAGCTGTGGCCCTTGGCCTGGAACACCCGGCCATGTTCAATCGGGCCGAGCTGGCTGACGGCACCGTCGGCCGGGCTGAGGATGGCACCTGGAGTCGGGTCCAGCGGGCGCGCGCCGTCTTTCAGGGCGCGGGTGAAGAAGGCGTTGAAGTGCTCGTAGGCGCTCAGGTCTTCCACCAGGGCCTGGGACATGTCCACTTGATAACGCTTGGCGAACCAGGCGGTGAAGGCATTCTTGAACCAGCGCACGCGGCACTCGGCAATGCAGCCGGCCAGGCGCGACAGCAGGTGGTGAGGCAGCAGGTACTGGCTGAGGATAAACAAACGCTTTTTCATTAACTGTCCTTAAAAACCTTAAATCTCTACAGGCGTGTCGGGGTGGTTGCCCCATTCGCCCCAGGAACCGGCATAGCCCTTGACCCGCGGATAACCGAGCGCCTTGGCCACCAGATAGGTGAAGCCAGAGCGATGGTGGGTCTGGCAGTGGGTGATGATTTCTTTGTCTTTGCTGATGCCGAGGCTTTCGAGGATCTGCGGCATGTCGGCGCGGATGCGCAGGTTGCGCGCCTGGTCCATGCCGGCGGTCCACTCGAAATTCACTGCGCCGGGGATGTGACCGCCTTTGGCTGCCAGGACTTTCTCGCCCGAGTACTCCAGCGGTCCACGGGCATCCCAGATCGCCAGGTCGGCAGCACCGAGGCGGCTTTGCAGGTACTCGCGGGTGGCCGTGGGTTCGTCGTGCAGGGTCAGGGCGACCGGGCCGCCAGCCGCCGCCGGCACCGCAGTGGACACCGGCAGGCCTTGGGCCAGCCAGGACAGCAGCCCGCCATCGAGGTAGTGGTAGCGGGTGTGGCCGATGACATCGAGCAGCCAGATGAAACGCCCGGCCCAGCCGCCGCCTTCATCGTCGTAAACCACATAGACCGCGTTGGGGTTGTGCCCCAGTTCGCCGAACAGCGCTTCAAGCGCGCCTTGGGTCGGCAGCAGGCCCGGTGCGGGAGGCTGGCCGAGCTGGGTGCGCTTGGGGTCGACAAAATGGGCGCCGGGAATATGGCCGGTGGCATAACGAGCGGCGCTGGTCAGGTCGACCAGGATCAGTTCGCGGGATTCGAGGCGGTCGAGCAAGTCGCTCGGCTCGATAACCAGCGGCAAGCCAGAGAAGTCAGACATGTGAGGTCTCCAGAGCACAAAGGGGAGGATTGTAGCGCAAGCGTCATTGGCTGCGGTTGGTAAAGCTGTGAAGGGCTTTTTCAATACATTGCGCAGTTTTGCCAAAGGCCTGGACGCTGATTTCCGAGAACGGCCCGCCGCCCTGGTCGGCGGCGATCAGCATCACCACGCGACCGTTGCTCGAGAGCGAGCGCAGCAGCAGGTGCTCGCCACGGAACAGACCGCGCAACTGCGGCGGCAGCAGGGCCGAGAATTGCGCGTTATTGTCCGGGTTCAGGCGCACCTGGGCCGATTTGGTCACCAGGCGTTGCAGCACGTTGCTCTGGCTGACGCGCAGGGTCAGGTTCGCCGACTCCGCAGGCAGGCCGGCAATTTGTTGTGCCCGCAGATTGGCCAGGCCGCGATCGACCATCAGCAGCATCACCCGGCGCATGCCACAGGCCACCAGCGCATCGCAGGCGGCGCTGGTGAGGTGCAGCGCATTGCGAAAGGCGCTCGGTTCCACCAGCAATTGCGCACATTGTTCGCGCCAGTGTCCCAGCGCCTCGGCAGTCGGTGCCGGTGCCGGCAGCAAACCCTTGGGCAAGCGCCGCGCATCCCACGGCCAGAGCAAGGCCTCGGCGGGGTGCCAGAGGTCGGGCGCCGCGTCGTTACGCGCGCTGATCACCGCCTGCTGGTGCAGCTGTTGCTGCAGGTTGTCCATGGGCATTTGCAGATAAAGGCTGGTCAGGTGCTGCCAGCGCAGGCAATGGGCGCTGTCCCAGGCGTATTGCGCCGAAAGTGCCAGGCCGTTGGCCAGCAACACACTGTTGGCCGGCTGGTTCAGCCAGCGCCGCAGGTCGGGGTCGGCATCCAGGCGTTGTTGCTGATGCAGCGGATGTTCGCTGTCGCGGGCAATGTGCAGGACCTTGACCAACAGCCGGCGCTCGCTGATCAGCAGGCGATAGCCCTGTTGGACCCAGATCGGCAGATGCCAGACTTCCACCAGCGCCTGGCATATTTCCAGCAACCTGACGCCGAACAACTCCAGCTCGACCTTGTGCGCCGATTCATGCTTGTGGATGACTCGCAGTTCCCACTCTTCCAGCAGCTTCGGCTGGGCCAGGGCCAGGGGCCACAGTGGCGAGAGAAACAGCAGGCTGCCCCAATGGATGTCCTGCCAGAGGCGGGCCAGGCGGCTGGCAAAGAAGCCATTGGCCTGCTGGCTGGCGTGCTGGCTGATCAGTTGCAGTTGGCGCAGGACCGGCGGGATCTGCCCTTCCGGCAGCGCGGGCAGGCGGGCGAGCAATTCTTCGGTGCGCTTGAGGCCCAGGCGGTTGAGAGCGATCTCGAGGTTTTCCGCAGGCTCGCTCATGCTGCCGTGGGTGTGGCGGTTGGCCTCGCGGATGATGCTCAAGGCCAGCGCCGGGCTGTTCTGCATCAGGTCGGCAATATCGCGCAACGAACTGCGGCTGTCGGCGATGGCTCGGCAGACTTTATCGTGGCTGACTTGCGGCACCGGCAACGGCACCCCGTCCAGGAGCTTTATCCAGCCGCTGAGGGTCGTCGGTCGGGGAGTTGGGACTGTCGTTTCATTAGACATGGCTGGGCGCAATCATCGTCTGCTGTAAACACGCCCAGAGCGGGCCAAACTGGCTTTTCGCCTTAACTGGCTATAGTCTGGCGCAGTTTTGCCGATAAGTAGAAGAAGAGTTTTAAGAACTTCCGAATATGACCTTGAACCCGACTCAATAAGTACTCTCCTACCTATGGCTAAAATTATCGGCATCATCGTCGTATTCGCGAGCGTGCTCGGCGGATACGTGCTCTCACACGGCAAAATCGCAGCACTGATCCAGCCTTTCGAAGTGCTGATCATTGGCGGCGCAGCCTTTGGCGCATTCCTGCAGGCCAACCCCGGCTATATGACGATGCACGTCATCAAGAAATCCCTGGGGATGTTCAGTTCGCGCTTCACCCACACGTTCTATCTGGAAGTGCTGGGCCTGGTGTACGAGATCCTCAACAAGAGCCGCCGCGAAGGCATGATGGCGATCGAGGGAGATATCGAGGACGCCGCCGCCAGCCCGATTTTCGCCAAGTACCCGGCGGTGCTCAAAGATGCACGCATGACCGCCTATATCTGTGACTACCTGCGCATCATGTCCTCCGGCAACATGGCTCCCCACGAGCTTGAAGGCCTGTTCGACATGGAGCTGTTCAGCATGAAGGAAGACCTCGAGCATCCTTCCCATGCGGTAACCGGCATCGCCGACGCCATGCCCGGTTTCGGTATCGTTGCCGCGGTACTGGGTATCGTGGTGACCATGGCCTCCCTGGGTGAGGGCGACCAGAAGTCCATCGGCCTGCACGTAGGTGCGGCATTGGTAGGTACCTTCTTCGGTATTCTCGCGGCGTACGGTTTCTTCGGCCCGCTGGCCACTTCCCTGGCCCACGATGCCAAGGAAGAACTGAACGTCTACGAAGCCATCAAGGCGGCCCTGGTCGCTTCTGCATCCGGCATGCCGCCATCGCTGGCTGTGGAGTTCGGGCGCAAGGTGCTGTACCCGGCGCACCGTCCAAGCTTTGCCGAGCTGGAACAAGCGGTTCGCGGTCGCTAAGTCATGGAAAATAACCAGCCGATTATCATCAAGCGCGTCAAGCGCTTCGCTGGCGGACACCACGGGGGCGCCTGGAAAATCGCCTTCGCCGACTTCGCCACGGCGATGATGGCGTTCTTCCTGGTGCTGTGGTTGCTGTCCACCGCCACCCCGGAACAGAAGATCGCCATCGCCGGTTACTTCAAAGACCCGATCGGCTTCTCCGAAAGCGGCACACCCTACATCATCGATCTGGGCGGTTCGCCCGAGCTGGCGCCGGACACCACCCTCAATCCCGAGGTGAAGTCCCAGCCACAGCCGGACAAGGTGACGGTCGATTCCGAGCAGGTCGAGGGCATGGCCGAGCAGGTCGAGCGCGAGCGTCTCGAACTGTTGTTGCAAGAGCTGCAGAACAAGGTTGAAGAGAACCCGCAACTGCAGAAATTCAAGGACCAGATCCTGTTCGAAATCACCCAGGACGGCTTGCGCATCCAGATCATGGACGCCGAGAACCGGCCGATGTTCGACTCGGGCAGCGCGCGTCTGAAACCGTATTTCGAAGACATCCTGCTGGCCATGGCCGACACCATCAAGGCGGTGCCGAACAAGATCAGCATCAGCGGCCACACCGATGCCAAGCCGTACTCGGGCGCCGGTGACTTCGGCAACTGGGAGCTTTCGGCCAACCGGGCCAACGCCGCACGTCGCGCCCTGGTCGCGGGCAGCTATCCCGACTCCCAGGTGGCGCGGGTAGTGGGCTATGCCTCGTCGTCGCTGTTCGATCGCAAGGACCCGTTCAACCCGGTCAACCGGCGGATCGATATCGTGGTCCTGACCAAGAAGGCACAGCGTGCCATCGAGGGTGAGCAACCGCCGAGCGATGCGCCGAGTCAGGGCCAGGGTGCGCCGGGCGAAGTGCCGGGTGCTGCGACTGATCCGAATGCCTTGCCACCAGGCGCCGATCCGCTGCCGGCCCATGAAGTGCGGCAGCGCCTGAATATCTTCGAGGATGGGGTGTTGAAGATGGATGAGCCCGGCAAGTCGGGCCAGCCTTCGACCGCACCGGCGGCACCGGCCACGCCACCTGCGGCGTCACCGCCAGCGGCTGCGCCCGCAGCGCCGAAGTAACCCACAAAAAAGGCCGCGATGATCGCGGCCTTTTTGTCAGTGCGGGGTGCGACAGGTCAGTAGCTGGTTTCCGGCAGGCTGGCGATGATCGAGCGGTAGCTGTTCATCCGTTGCTGCTGCACGCGGCCATCTTCAAGGGCCTTGAGCAGGGCGCAGCCGGGTTCGCGATCATGTTTGCAATCGCGGAAGCGGCAGGTGCCCAGCAGGTCGTTGAACTCGATGAACCCGGCTTCGACATCGGCGCGGCTGACGTGGCCCAGGCCGAATTCGCGAATGCCCGGGGAGTCGATCAATTCGCCGCCACCCGGGAAGTGGAACAGTCGCGCGGTGGTGGTGGTGTGCGTGCCCTGGCCGGACAGCTCGGACAGCGGGCCGACACGGGTTTCGACTTCCGGCAGCAAGCTGTTCACCAGCGAGGATTTGCCGACACCGGACTGGCCGACGAACACGCTGATGCGCCCGTCCAGTTGGGCCTGCAATTGCTCCATGCCATCGCCGTGGTGCGCCGAGACTTCCAGCAGCGGGTAACCCAATTGGCGATACACCGCCAGCAGGGCATTGAGTGCCGGCGCATTCTGCTCGTCGATCAAGTCGGCCTTGTTCAGCAGCAGCAGCGGACGGATGCCGGCGTGTTCGGCGGCGACCAGGTAGCGGTCGATCAGGTTGGCATGGGGTTCGGGCAGCGGGGCGAAGACAATCACGATCATGTCGACGTTGGCTGCCACCGGCTTGAGCTGGCCGCGGCTGTCCGGGCGGCACAGTTCGGTGTTGCGTGGCAGTTGGGCGACGATCACGCCGATGCCCTGGTTGCCGGCACGCCACACCACTTGGTCGCCCGTTACCAGCGCTGGCAGGTTGGCGCGCAAGTGGCAGCGGAATACCTGGCCAGCCAATTCGCCTTCGCGAGCTTCGACTTCGACCTGGACGCCGAAGTGGGCGATCACCAGGCCGGTCTGCTCGGGGCCCAGGTCGCCTCCCTCAAGCGCTTCCACGGCGGAGGATTCACGCTTGGCGGCGCGGGCGGCGCGCTCGCCTTGAATCTTTTCGATGCGCCAGTTTTGGCGACGGTTGAGCTGGCGTTTGGCCATGGGTGTTCCGTGTTGATAATGCTGCAGGATAGGTAAAACGGCCGCGAGTTTAGCACGCCGAGGAGGCCCTCTAGGCTAAACTGCGCAACTACGCCGAGGAGCCCCCCCATGCAAAACCCACAGAATCTGATTTGGATCGATCTGGAAATGACCGGTCTGAACCCTGACACCGACGTCATCATCGAGATGGCCACCATCGTCACCGACAGCAACCTCAATACCTTGGCCGAAGGTCCGGTCATCGCCATCCATCACAGTGATGAAGTCCTGGCCGGCATGGACGAGTGGAACACCCGCACCCACGGTGGCTCGGGCCTGACGCAACGGGTCCGCGAAAGTCGCATCAGCATGGCCGAGGCCGAGGCCGAGACCATCGCCTTCCTGGAGCAGTGGGTGCCTCGGGGCAAGTCGCCGATCTGTGGCAACAGCATCTGCCAGGACCGACGCTTCCTTTATACCCACATGAAATCCCTGGAAAGCTTCTTCCATTACCGCAACCTCGATGTCTCGACCCTCAAGGAACTGGCCGCGCGCTGGGCCCCGGACGTGCGCGACAGCTTCAAGAAGGGCAGCACCCACCTGGCCCTGGACGACATTCGTGAGTCCATCGCCGAGCTGCAGCATTACCGCAAACACTTCATCAAGTTCTGATGTCGGGCAGACCGGGCTGGTGGTCCAGGGCTATTTCCCGGTCTCGCCCTCTTTTGGTGCCCGTGCCAACTGAGTAGACTGCGCGCCTTCCTGCAAGGACCGCCATCATGCTGCTGATGCTCTACCTGATCGCCATTACCGCTGAAGCCATGACTGGCGCCCTGTCCGCGGGGCGCCGCGGTATGGACTGGTTCGGCGTGGTGCTAATCGCCTGCGTCACGGCCCTGGGTGGCGGTTCGGTGCGTGATGTACTGCTCGGCCACTACCCGCTGACCTGGGTCAAGCACCCGGAATACCTGGTGCTGACCTCGGTGGCGGCGCTGGTGACGATCTTTATCGCACCGCTGATGCGCCACCTGCGCTCGCTGTTTCTGGTGCTCGATGCCGTGGGCCTGGTGGCGTTTACCCTGATCGGTTGCATGACCGCCCTGGAAATGGGCCACGGCATGTTGGTGGCCTCGGTCAGCGGGGTGATTACCGGGGTGTTCGGCGGGATTCTGCGGGATATCTTCTGCAACGATATTCCGCTGATCTTCCGCCGCGAGCTGTACGCCAGCGTCTCGTTCGCCGCAGCCTGGTGCTACATGCTGTGCATCTATGTGCAACTGCCCAGCGAGCAGGCGATCCTGGTCACCCTGTTCGGCGGCTTTCTACTGCGCCTGCTGGCGATCCGCTTTCACTGGGAAATGCCCAAGTTCGTCTACAACGACGCCGAGTGACGCTTGGCGTGTTGCGCCAGCGCCCACTCCACGTGTTCCTGCACCAGTTCTGATGGATAGTCCCGGCGCGCCTTGAGCGCTTCCAGCACTGGAATGCTCGAAGGCGCATTGCCCAGGCCGACCGCCAGGTTGCGCAGCCAGCGCTCATACCCGGCGCGCCGCAGAGGCGAGCCCTCGGTGCTGCTGAGGAAGCGCTCTTCATCCCACATGAACAGCTCGGCCAGTTCGGCGTTATCCAGGTTGTGCCGCGGCTTGAAGTCGTTTTCTCCCGACGGGCGAGCGAAGCGGTTCCAGGGGCAGACGATCTGGCAGTCATCGCAGCCGAACACCCGATTGCCGATCAGCGCGCGCAACTCTTCGGGGATGGCGCTTTTGAGCTCGATGGTCAGGTACGAAATGCAACGCCGCGCATCCAGCACATAGGGGCCGACAAACGCCTGGGTCGGGCAGATGTCGAGGCAGGCGGTGCAGCGTCCGCAGTGCTCGCTGGCGTGGGGCTCGTCCACCGGCAGCGGCAGGTCGACGAACAGCTCGCTGAGGAAGAAATAGCTGCCGGCCTTGCGGTTGAGGACCAGGGTGTTCTTGCCGATCCAGCCCAGCCCGGCCTGTTCGGCGATGGCTTTTTCCAGCACCGGGGCGCTGTCGACAAAGGCGCGATAGCCAAAGGGGCCGATGGCTTGCTGGATGCGCTCGGCCAGTTGCTGCACGCGTTTACGAATCAATTTGTGGTAATCGCGGCCCAGGGCATAGCGCGAAACGTAGGCTTTGGCCGGCTGCGCCAGGCGCTGGGCCATTTGCGTATCGCCTGGCAGGTAGTCCATGCGCAGCGAAACCACGCGCAAGGTGCCGGGCACCAGCTCCTCGGGGTGGGAACGTTTGCTGCCGTGGGCGCCCATGTAGTCCATCTCGCCGTGGTAGCCAGCCTCGAGCCAGCGTTGCAGGTGCTGTTCGTGCTCGGCCAGGTCCAGGCCGCTGATGCCGACTTGTTGAAAGCCCAACTCGCGGCCCCAGTCTTTGATCGATTGGGCCAGAGCGGGCAGATCGGTGGTAATAGCAGGCATGAGGCGAGAGAAACCGGGGCTGAGGTGCGTATAATTCTGCCAGACATCGGAGCCTGAAGACGCATGCCGCAGACAAAACACGATTTACCCGACGCGCAGTTACTGCTGCCCGGCCATTTGCCGAGGCTGGCGGCCCGTTCGCCGGACGCCCACAAGGGCCAATTCGGCCATGTCCTGCTGATTGGCGGCGATCGCGGTTTTGGCGGCGCGGTGCTGCTGAGCGCGCAAAGTGCCCTGCGCAGCGGCGCTGGCCTGGTGTCCCTGGCGACGCGTAGCGAGCACGTGTCGGCGGCCCTGGCTCGTTTGCCGGAGGTGATGACCCAGGGCGTGCATTCGGCCAATCAACTGATGGGGCTGCTCGCCCAGGCATCGGTGCTGGTGGTCGGCCCCGGCCTGGGCCAGGCGGCATGGGGGCACAGCCTGTTGTCGGCGGCGGCAAATGCCTCGCAACCGCAGGTCTGGGATGCCGATGCGCTGAATCTGTTGTCCAAGGGCGAGTTGAGCCTGCCCGAGGGCAGTGTCATTACCCCGCATCCGGGAGAAGCAGCGCGGTTGCTCGGGTTGTCGACGGCCGAGGTGCAGGCCGACCGTCCGGCGGCGGCGCGGGCTTTGAGTAAAAAGTATGCAGTGGTGGCTGTCCTCAAGGGCGCGGGTACCCTGATCGCCAGCCCCGAGGGCGAGCTGGCGCGCTGTGATCAAGGCCATCCAGCCATGGCCAGCGCCGGGTTGGGCGATGTGCTGGCGGGCGTGATTGGCGCCTTGCTGGCCCAGGGCATGAGCGCATTTGATGGCGCTTGCCTGGCCGTCTGGTTGCATGCGACGGCGGGTGAGCAGCAAGGCAAGTTGGGCCGAGGGCTGGCGGCCAGCGATCTGATACCGGCCATTCGTCAGTTGTTGGAGGAGCAAGCACCGTGTCTGAACTAACCCTTTATCTGGCCGATGAGCAGGCCATGGTCGAATTGGGTGCGCGCATCGCTCAGGTCACCCGAGGGGTTGGCGTGATCTTCCTGGAGGGCGACCTGGGGGCGGGTAAAACCACCCTGTCACGGGGCATCATTCGGGGTTTGGGGCATGTGGGGGCGGTCAAGAGCCCGACCTTTACCCTGGTCGAGCCCTATGAGATCGGTGAGATTCGAGCGTTTCACTTCGACCTGTATCGCCTGGTCGATCCGGAGGAGCTGGAGTTTCTCGGCATTCGCGATTACTTCGACGGCGATGCTTTATGCCTGCTTGAGTGGCCCCAACGTGGTGCAGGCTTTTTGCCAAAGCCGGACCTGACCATTACCATTACCCCGCATAACAACGGGCGTTCTCTGCATTTGTTGTCGCAAGGCTCGCGTGGCGAGTCCTGGTGTGCCGCTTTGGCGTTGGAATTCAAATAAATTATGGGGTTAGGTATGCGCATTCGCGCGTTGGTTGCTGTCGTAGGACTGTTACTTACGGCATTGGCCGTCGAGGCTGTAGCCGCGACACAGGTGCGCAGCGTGCGCCTGTGGCGAGCACCGGATAACACTCGTTTGGTGTTCGACCTGTCCGGGCCGGTTCAGCACAGCGTGTTTACCCTGAGCGCCCCCGACCGGCTGGTGATCGATATCAATGGCGCGACCCTCGGCGGTCCGCTGAACATTGCCACGGCCAACACCCCCATCACGGCCATGCGTTCCGCGCAGCGCACGCCGACCGATCTGCGGGTGGTCATCGACCTGAAAAAGGCCGTCACCCCCAAGAGCTTCACCCTGGCGCCGAACGCGCAATACGGTAACCGCCTGGTGGTCGACCTGTTCGACAACCCGGCTGACGCCGCTCCGCCGCCCACCCCTGCGCCCAGTGTCGCCACGGTTCCGGCGGTGCCGGTCACCCCGGTCGAGCCGGCGATCAAGTTGCCACCGGCGCCTGCCGGCAAGCGCGACATCATCGTGGTGATCGATGCCGGTCACGGCGGTGAAGACCCGGGTGCTTCCGGCTCCCGCGGCCAGCATGAAAAAGACGTGGTGCTGGCCATCGCCCGCGAGTTGCAGCGCCAGGTCAATGGCCTGAAAGGCTTTCGCGCCGAGCTGACCCGTACCGGCGATTACTTCATTCCGTTGCGTGGCCGTACCGAAATCGCCCGCAAGAAGGGCGCCGATCTGTTCGTGTCGATCCACGCCGATGCCGCGCCGTCGGCCGCCGCCTTCGGGGCCTCGGTGTTTGCCCTGTCGGACCGTGGCGCCACGTCGGAAACCGCCCGTTGGCTGGCGGACAGTGAAAACCGTTCCGACTTGATCGGCGGGGCCGGCAACGTCAGCCTGGACGACAAGGACCGCATGCTCGCCGGGGTATTGCTCGACCTGTCGATGACCGCTTCGCTGACCTCCAGCCTGAATGTCGGGCAGAAGGTCCTGACCAACATCGGCCGGGTCACGCCGTTGCACAAGCAGCGGGTGGAGCAGGCCGGGTTCATGGTGCTGAAGTCGCCGGATATTCCGTCGATCCTGGTGGAAACCGGCTTTATCTCCAACGCCAACGAGGCCTCCAAGCTGGCCGCCGCCAGCCACCAGCAGGCCTTGGCGCGTTCCATCAGCAGCGGCATTCGCCAGTTCTTCCAGCAGAACCCGCCGCCGGGCACCTACATTGCCTGGTTGCGCGACTCCGGGAAAATCGCCCAGGGCCCTCGTGATCACCGGGTCAGCCCAGGGGAAACCCTGGCCATGCTCGCGGTGCGTTACCAGGTGTCGGCGGCCACCCTGCGCACGGCCAATAACCTGAAGACTGATGAACTCAAGGTCGGGCAGACCCTGACCATCCCAGGCACTGAACTGGCGTCCAAGCAATGAGTGATACGGTCCTGAACAACGCGCGCATCGAGCTGCTCAGCCCGCGCCTGGCTAACCAGATCGCCGCGGGCGAGGTGGTCGAGCGCCCGGCCTCGGTGATCAAGGAGCTGCTGGAAAACAGCCTCGACTCGGGTGCCAAGCGCATTGATGTGGATGTGGAGCAGGCCGGCGTCAAGCTGCTGCGAGTGCGTGACGATGGTCGCGGGATTTCCGCTGATGACCTGCCGCTGGCGTTGGCGCGACACGCCACCAGTAAAATCCGCGACCTGGAAGACCTTGAGCGGGTGATGAGCCTGGGGTTTCGTGGCGAGGCCCTGGCGTCCATCAGCTCTGTGGCACGCCTGACCCTGACCTCGCGCACCCGCGACGCCGAGCAGGCCTGGCAGGTGGAAACCGAAGGCCGCGACATGGCGCCTCGGGTCCAGCCCGCAGCGCACCCGGCCGGGACCTCGGTTGAAGTGCGTGACCTGTTCTTCAATACCCCGGCGCGGCGCAAGTTTCTCAAGGCCGAAAAAACCGAATTCGATCATCTGCAGGAAGTGATCAAGCGCCTGGCGCTGGCCCGTTTCGATGTCGCCTTCCACCTGCGACACAACGGCAAAAGCATCCTAAGCCTGCACGAAGCCAATGATGACGCGGCCCGTGCCCGGCGCGTGGCGGCGGTCTGCGGTGCAGGCTTCCTCGAGCAGGCATTGCCGATCGAGGTCGAGCGCAATGGCCTGCACTTGTGGGGCTGGGTCGGTTTGCCGACCTTCTCCCGCAGCCAGGCGGACCTGCAGTACTTCTATGTCAATGGCCGCGCGGTGCGCGACAAACTGGTGGCCCATGCGGTGCGCCAGGCTTACCGCGACGTGCTGTTCAATGGCCGGCATCCGACCTTTGTGCTGTTTTTCGAGGTCGACCCATCGGTGGTCGACGTCAATGTGCACCCGACCAAACACGAAGTGCGCTTCCGTGACGGGCGCATGGTGCACGACTTTCTCTATGGCACCCTGCACCGCGCCCTGGGCGATGTGCGCCCCGAAGACCACCTGGCGGCGCCGGCCGCCGTCGCGGGCATGGTCCGGCCTACAGGCATCGACGCCGGCGAATTCGGCCCCCAGGGTGAAATGCGCCTGGCGGCCCATATGGCGCTCGAGCAACCGCAAATCCAGCCGGGCTTGAGTGCGCCGGGTACGGGGGCGGGGGCCGGTTATCAGTATCAGTACACGCCGCGTCCACAGGCGGTCCTGCCGGCGGCAGAGGCGCAGAGTGCCTATCGCGAGTTTTACGCGCCCTTGCCCGACGCCAGCGGCGTTTCGCTGCCCGAAGGGCAAGGGGATATTCCGCCCCTGGGTTACGCCTTGGCGCAGCTCAAGGGGATCTACATCCTCGCGGAAAACGCCCAGGGCCTGGTGCTGGTGGATATGCACGCGGCCCACGAGCGGATCATGTACGAGCGCCTGAAAGTGGCCATGGCCAGCGAAGGCTTGAGTGGCCAGCCGCTGCTGGTGCCGGAGTCGATTGCCGTCAGCCAGCGCGAAGCCGACTGCGCCGAAGAACACGTCAGTTGGTTCCAGCGCCTGGGCTTCGAGCTGCAGCGCCTGGGGCCCGAGTCGTTGGCGATCCGGCAGATTCCGGCGCTGTTGAAGCAGGCTGAAGCCAATCGCCTGGTACACGACGTACTCGCCGACCTGATGGAGTACGGGACCAGCGATCGGATCCAGGCCCACCTCAACGAATTGCTCGGCACCATGGCCTGTCATGGCGCGATCCGCGCCAACCGGCGCCTGGCCCTGCCGGAAATGAACGGTTTGCTGCGTGACATGGAAAACACCGAGCGCAGCGGCCAATGCAACCATGGCCGACCGACCTGGACCCAGTTGGGCCTGGACGATCTGGACAAACTATTCTTGCGCGGTCGTTGATGAGCCAGCTTCCTCCAGCGATCTTTCTGATGGGCCCGACTGCTGCTGGCAAGACCGACCTGGCCATCGAACTCACCAAAGTCCTGCCTTGCGAGCTGATCAGTGTCGATTCGGCGCTGGTCTATCGCGGCATGGACATTGGTACGGCAAAGCCTTCCCGGGAGCTGCTGGACGAGTTTCCACACCGTTTGATCGATATTCTCGACCCGGCCGAGAGCTATTCCGCCGCCGATTTTCGTAAAGACGCCCTGGCGGCCATGGCCGAGATCACCGCGCGCGGCAATATTCCGCTGCTGGTGGGCGGCACCATGCTTTATTACAAGGCGTTGGTCGAAGGGTTGGCGGATATGCCCGCGGCTGATCCGCAGGTCCGTGCCGAGCTTGAGGAAGAGGCCACACGCCTTGGCTGGCAGGCCCTGCACGATCAGTTGGCGGTAATTGATCCGGAGTCGGCGGCAAGAATTCACCCCAATGACCCTCAACGCCTGACTCGGGCGCTAGAAGTCTATCGGGTCAGTGGCCTGAGCATGACCGCTCACCGCCAGCGACAATCTGCGCAAAGTACTGAAGCAGCCGCTTCGGGACAGGGACAATTGCCCTATACTGTCGCGAACTTGGCCATCGCTCCGGCGAATCGTCAGGTACTGCATCAGCGGATTGCACAAAGATTCACACAAATGTTGGAACAGGGATTCATCGACGAGGTCGTAGCTCTGCGTTCAAGAAGTGACCTGCATGCCGGGTTGCCGTCTATACGTGCGGTGGGCTATCGCCAAGTCTGGGATCATCTGGATGGCAAGCTGACGTCAGCCGAGATGCAGGAGCGGGGCATCATTGCCACGCGCCAATTGGCGAAGCGCCAGTTCACCTGGTTACGCAGCTGGGCTGATTTACACTGGCTGGACAGTCTGGATTGCGACAATCTGCCACGCGCCTTGAAATACTTGGGAACGGTCTCCATATTGAGCTGAGTCCTTGCAATTGCCGTCTATCCTTGGGGGTGTGGCGGCATAAGCCATCTGTTTTCTAATTTTTTATTATTGATCCTTAAAGGAGTGCGGCACATGTCAAAAGGGCATTCGCTACAAGACCCTTACTTGAATACTTTACGTAAAGAGAAAGTTGGGGTTTCCATCTATCTGGTCAACGGGATCAAGCTGCAAGGTACGATCGAGTCCTTCGACCAGTTCGTCATCCTGCTGAAAAACACCGTCAGCCAAATGGTTTACAAGCACGCTATCTCGACAGTGGTGCCAGTTCGTCCAATTCGCCTGCCTAGCGCATCCGAATCCGAACAGGGCGACGCTGAGCCAGGTAACGCCTGATAGGAGTCTCCTTTGTTCTTTGAGCGCCACGGTGGTGGTGAGCGAGTGATACTCGTTCACTTGGATGGACAGGACCCTGAGGCGCGCGAAGATCCGCAGGAGTTTCAGGAGTTGGCAAATTCGGCCGGCGCCGAGACCGTCGCGTTTTTTAACGTGCCGCGTCATCGGCCAACCGCCAAATTCCTGATTGGCAGTGGCAAGGTCGAGGAATTACGCGACCTGGTCCATGCCGAAAAGGCCGATCTGGTGATTTTCAATCACATCCTCACGCCCAGTCAGGAACGTAACCTCGAACGTGTATTCGAGTGTCGCGTGATCGATCGCACGGGTCTGATTCTCGATATTTTCGCCCAACGCGCCCGTACCCATGAAGGCAAGCTCCAGGTTGAACTGGCCCAGCTTGACCACATGAGCACCCGTCTGGTTCGTGGCTGGACTCACCTTGAGCGCCAGGGCGGCGGTATTGGCATGCGTGGTCCGGGTGAGACCCAGTTGGAAACCGACCGACGCCTGCTGCGGGTTCGCCTGCGACAGATCAAGGGCCGGCTGGAGAAGGTGCGCAGCCAGCGTGAACAATCTCGGCGTGGCCGGATGCGTGCGGATATTCCTACCGTTTCCCTGGTGGGCTATACCAACGCCGGTAAATCCACACTCTTCAACAACGTGACGAAATCGGACGTGTACGCGGCCGACCAACTGTTTGCCACGCTCGACCCGACCTTGCGCCGTCTGGATCTGGACGACCTGGGGCCGATTGTCCTGGCCGATACCGTGGGTTTCATTCGTCACTTGCCCCATAAGCTGGTCGAGGCATTTCGGTCTACGCTCGAAGAGTCGAGCAACTCCGACCTGCTGTTGCACGTGATTGACGCGGCCGAGCCGGATCGCATGTTGCAGATTGAACAGGTCATGGTGGTGCTGGGCGAGATTGGTGCCCAGGACTTGCCGATCCTCGAGGTCTATAACAAACTCGATTTGCTTGAAGGCGTTGAGCCACAAATCCAGCGCGACGAAAACGGCAAGCCACAGCGGGTCTGGCTTTCGGCGCGTGATGGCAGTGGCCTGGAGTTGCTTGAGCAAGCCATTGCCGAGTTGTTGGGCAGCGATCTGTTCGTCGGCACCTTGCGCTTGCCTCAACGTTTTGCTCGGTTGCGTGCTCAGTTCTTCGAACTGGGCGCGGTACAGAAAGAAGAACACGACGAAGAAGGTGTCAGCTTGCTGGCCGTTCGATTACCACGCTCGGAGCTGAATCGGCTGGTCAGCCGTGAAGGCGTTGTGCCGATGGAGTTCATCGAGCAACACACTTTGCAATAAAAGCCTGGGAAAGCGGTTGTGCCGCTGTGACAGGCATTCTGTAGCATTGGTCGGCGCGCCGTGGGTGCGTCTTTGCTTTATCAGATGGAGAGCGCTATGGCTTGGAATGAGCCGGGTGGCAACTCGAATAATCAGGATCCTTGGGGTGGTAAACGCCGCAATAACGGCGACCGCAAGGGGCCACCGGATCTCGACGAGGCCTTCCGAAAGCTGCAGGAAAGCCTGAATGGGTTGTTCGGTGGTGGTAAGAAACGTGGTGGTGACGAGGGCGGCAGATCGGGTAAAGGCGGTGGTTTCGGCTTGCTCGGTATCGGCCTTGTCGTACTGGCGGCCGTTTGGCTGTACAGCGCGGTTTACGTGGTCGACGAGCAGGAGCAAGCCGTGGTGCTGCGCTTCGGCAAGTACTACGAAACCGTCGGCCCGGGCCTGAACATCTACTTCCCGCCGATCGATCGCAAGTACATGGAGAACGTCACGCGCGAGCGTGCCTACACCAAGCAGGGCCAGATGCTGACTGAAGACGAAAACATCGTCGAAGTGCCGCTGACCGTGCAGTACAAGATCAGCAACCTGCAGGACTTCGTGCTGAACGTCGATCAGCCGGAAATCAGCCTGCAGCACGCGACCGACAGTGCCCTGCGCCACGTTGTGGGTTCCACCGCGATGGACCAGGTGCTGACCGAAGGCCGTGAATTGATGGCCAGCGAGATCAAGGAGCGTCTGCAACGTTTCCTCGATACCTATCGCACCGGTATCACCGTCACTCAGGTCAACGTACAGAGCGCAGCGGCACCGCGTGAAGTGCAGGAAGCCTTCGATGACGTGATCCGTGCTCGTGAAGATGAGCAGCGTTCGCGCAACCAGGCTGAAACCTACGCCAATGGCGTGGTGCCGGAAGCCCGTGGTCAGGCCCAGCGTATCCTCGAGGATGCCAATGGTTACCGCGATGAAGTGGTTTCCCGCGCCAAGGGTGAGGCTGATCGCTTCACCAAGCTGGTCGCCGAATACCGCAAGGCTCCTGAAGTCACTCGTCAGCGTCTGTACCTGGACACCATGCAGGAAGTCTTCAGCAACACCAGCAAAGTGCTGGTGACCGGTGGCAAGGGCGGGCAGAACAACCTGCTTTACCTGCCGCTGGACAAGATGATCGACAGCGGTCGTAGCAACAACGCTCCGGCAACGGGTGCGGCGTCTGCGGCTGGCAATGAAGTGAATGCACGTGCGGCGGCTGACTTGCAGCAACAGCAGACGCGTTCTAGGGAGAGTCGCTGATGAGCAATAAATCGCTGATCGCCCTGATTGTGGGTGTTGTCGTGGCGGTAGTTGCCTGGAACAGCTTCTACATCGTGGCTCAGACCGAGCGTGCGGTGTTGCTGCAGTTCGGTCGAGTGGTCCAGGCCGATGTCCAGCCTGGCCTGCATGTGAAAGTGCCCTACGTCAACCAGGTGCGTAAGTTCGATGCGCGCCTGATGACCCTGGATGCACCGACTCAGCGCTTCCTGACCCTGGAAAAGAAAGCGGTCATGGTCGATGCCTTCGCCAAGTGGCGGGTCAAGGACGCAGAGCGCTTCTACACCGCGACTTCCGGTCTCAAGCAGATTGCCGACGAGCGTCTGTCTCGTCGTCTGGAGTCGGGCCTGCGTGACCAGTTCGGCAAGCGCACCTTGCACGAAGTGGTTTCCGGTGAGCGCGACGCTTTGATGGCTGACATCACCGCCTCGTTGAACAAGATGGCCGAGAAAGAACTGGGCATCGAAGTTGTCGACGTACGGGTCAAGGCTATCGACCTGCCCAAGGAAGTGAACCGCAGCGTATTCGAGCGTATGAGCACCGAGCGTGAGCGTGAAGCTCGCGAGCACCGCGCCAAGGGTAACGAGCTGGCCGAAGGCATCCGTGCCGACGCCGATCGTCAGCGCCGTGTACTGCTGGCAGAAGCCTATCGCGAGTCTGAAGAGGCGCGCGGTGATGGTGATGCTCAGGCAGCGGCGATCTACGCCAAGGCTTACGGCCAGGACCAGGAGTTCTACGCGTTCTATCGCAGC
Organism: Pseudomonas sp. CF161; assembly: GCF_000416215.1. Lineage (NCBI taxonomy): Bacteria > Pseudomonadati > Pseudomonadota > Gammaproteobacteria > Pseudomonadales > Pseudomonadaceae > Pseudomonas > Pseudomonas sp. CF161. Next base: position 49,578 of record NZ_ATLP01000111.1, on the reverse strand, counting down.
CTGCGTGCCTACCGTGAAAGCTTCGCGAACAAAAGTGACGTGATGGTTCTGGATCCGGGCAGTGACTTCTTCCGTTACCTGGAAAAAGCCAAGCCTTGATCTCACACTGACCCAGATCACCCCGCCGGGCGGCTAACGCACTTGGCGGGGTGATCCTTTGGGAAAACGTGTGTATCATGCGGCAGCCGGGAAATTCCCGGCTTTTTTGCGTCTGCATGTTTGATTGGTCGATTCGTTCAAGAGCTCGACAAGATTTTTCGAGGAAAGTGGTCTGTACAGCTGATTCCTGGCTGCCTGTCCGGCTGAGTTCGCGTCGGATGCGATCGCTTTCTGCTTCACTCAAGGCTGGCCGAAGGCTTGCCGCCCGGATCATAGGGGAAAGGCGTAATGGCAACGGTAGACCGCTGGCTGCTGCCAGATGGCATCGAAGAAGTATTGCCGCCGGAAGCGGCGCGCATCGAAGTGGCGCGTCGTCAGGTGTTGGATCTGTTCCAGAGCTGGGGTTACGAGTTCGTCGTGACCCCGCATATCGAATACCTGGAATCCCTGCTGACAGGTGCCGGCCAGGATCTGGATCTGCGCACCTTCAAGGTCATCGACCCGCAATCGGGTCGGCAGATGGGCTTTCGGGCCGACATCACGCCGCAAGTGGCGCGTATCGATGCGCACACTTTGCGTCGTGAAGGTCCGAGCCGCCTGTGCTATGCCGGCAGCGTGCTGCATGCCCAGCCGCGAGCCCTGTCGTCTTCGCGCAGCCCGATCCAGTTGGGCGCCGAGTTGTATGGCGATGCCAGCCCGAGCAGCGACGTTGAAGTCATCAGCCTGATGCTGGCGATGCTGCAACTGGCTGATGTCCCGGATGTTCACATGGACCTGGGCCACGTCGGTATCTACCGCGGCCTGGCCCGTGCTGCCGGCTTGTCCGGTGAAGTCGAGCAACAGCTGTTCGATGCCCTGCAACGCAAGGCGATCGACGAGGTCATTACCTTGACCGAAGGCCTGCCTGCCGAACTGTCGGGCATGCTGCGTGCCCTGGTCGACCTGTGTGGCGGCCGTGAAGTATTGACCGCTGCCCGTGACCGCCTGGCCCACGCGCCGGCGCCGGTACTGGCGGCACTGGATGATTTGCTGGCGATCGCCGAGCGTTTGTCGGCGCGTTTCCCGGAGTTGCCGCTGTATTTCGACCTGGGCGAGCTGCGCGGTTACCACTACCACACCGGTGTGGTGTTCGCGGTGTTCGTTCCTGGCGTGGGTCAGTCCATCGCCCAGGGCGGGCGTTATGACGATATTGGCGCTGATTTTGGCCGTGCGCGGCCGGCGACCGGTTTTTCCACCGATTTGAAAACCCTGGTGACCCTGGGGCGTGCTGAAGTCGAGCTACCGTCTGGCGGTATCTGGATGCCTGACAGCACTGATGCGGCACTCTGGCAGCAAGTCTGTCAGTTGCGCGGTGAGGGTCAGCGTGTCGTCCAGGCGTTGCCTGGGCAGCCTTTGGCCGCCGCCCGTGAAGCGGATTGCGACCGACAATTGATTCAGCAGAATGGGCTTTGGCAGGTACTGCCGCTGTCTTCTTGAGTTTTCCCGCCGGCGGCTGCCGGCACCAAGTTTGCGCGAATGAGGACAAGTGTTATGGGTAAGAATGTCGTAGTCCTGGGCACCCAGTGGGGTGATGAGGGCAAAGGCAAGATCGTTGATCTGCTGACCGAACATGCTGCCGCCGTAGTGCGCTACCAAGGTGGCCACAACGCGGGTCACACCCTGGTGATCGACGGCGAAAAAACCGTCTTGCACCTGATCCCGTCGGGCGTACTGCGCGAAGGCGTGCAGTGCCTGATCGGCAACGGCGTGGTGGTTGCACCTGACGCCCTGCTGCGGGAGATCACCAAGCTGGAAGAGAAAGGCGTGCCAGTGCGTGAGCGCCTGCGTATCAGCCCTTCCTGCCCGCTGATCCTGTCCTTCCACGTTGCGCTGGACCAGGCCCGTGAAAAGGCCCGTGGCGAGCTGAAGATCGGCACCACCGGTCGCGGCATCGGCCCGGCCTACGAAGACAAGGTTGCACGTCGTGGCCTGCGTGTGGGCGACCTGCTCAACATGCCGCGTTTTGAAGACAAGCTGCGTGAACTGGTGGACTACCACAACTTCATGCTGGTGGGTTACTACAAAGAGCCGGCCATCGAGTTTGAAAGGACCCTGGCCGAGTGCAAGGAATACGCTGAGCTGCTCAAGCCGCTGATGCTGGACGTGACAGCCGAGCTGCACGACCTGCGTCGCGCCGGCAAAGACATCATGTTCGAAGGCGCCCAGGGCTCATTGCTGGACATCGACCACGGCACTTACCCGTACGTCACCAGCTCCAACACCACCGCTGGCGGCGTTGCGACTGGTTCGGGCGTTGGCCCGATGTTCCTGGACTACATCCTTGGCATCACCAAGGCGTACACCACGCGTGTAGGTTCGGGCCCGTTCCCGACTGAGCTGTTCGACGACGTCGGTGCGCACCTGGCCAAACAAGGTCACGAGTTCGGCGCGACGACCGGCCGTGCCCGTCGTTGTGGCTGGTTTGACGCCGTTATCCTGCGTCGTGCTATCGATGTGAACAGCATCTCGGGCATCTGCCTGACCAAGCTGGACGTACTCGACGGCCTGGAAACCATCAACATCTGCATCGGCTACAAAGATGCGCAAGGCAAGGACGTTGCTCCGACTGACGCGGACAGCTACGTAGGCCTGCAGCCTGTGTACGAAGAAGTGCCGGGCTGGACCGAATCGACCGTGGGCGCCAAGACCCTGGAAGAGCTGCCAACCAATGCCCGCGCTTACATCAAACGCGTTGAAGAGCTGATCGGCGCGCCGATTGACATTATTTCGACAGGTCCGGACCGCAACGAAACCATCGTTCTGCGTCATCCGTTCGCGTAATAAGTCGTTGATGTAAATCACAAAGGGCCCTGAATTGGGCCCTTTGTCGTATCTGGTGCTTGAACGGCACGACCCTTGCTGTTAACTCTGATTCTAGAGTGCCATCAATTTTATGGCGTCAAAGCAGAGGGATTTCCTGTGTCGGCCGTTCTCTCACTGTTACAAAGCCGTTTGCTGCGGCCGGTGTTCGTTACCCTAGGTATCGCCCTTTTGGTGCAGGTACTGGTGGCGGTTGCCCTGACCCGGAGCACGGTGACTGCGCTCGAGGCTGATCTTGCCGCCCGTCTGGGCGTTGATAGCCAGAAGCTGTCTGCGGAACTGGAGCAGGCCGGGCGTGAAGTCACCTCCAGCCTGGAGAGCCTCTCCAGCAGCACCCGTCAGCGCCTGACCGCGGGCCTGTCCTCGCGCCTGCAGGAAGAGCAGGCGCAGTTGCGCGCCACCCTGGAAAAAGACCTGAAGGACTCAGCCAATGACATGGCCCAATTGCTGGCGTCGGTAGCGCCGCGAGCCATGTGGGACAGCGACGTGCCGACTCTTTCCGAGTTCGCCCGGCGTGCGCAACGTAATCCCAACGTGTTGTTCGTGGTCTACGACGACGCGGCGGGCGAGCACTTGACCCGTTACCTGAACCGGGAAAACCCGATCAACAAGGCATTGCTGGAGAAGGGCAAGGGCGACCGAGCGCTGGACAAGGTGCTGGATGCGGCCAAGAACGACCCCTCGGTCTACTACCTCGAAGCGTCGATCAACCCCAATGGCGTGGAAATCGGCAAGGTGTTGATGGGGGTGTCCACCGCCTCGGTCGAGGCGGATGTGGCGGCGCTGGACAAGCGTTTTGCGGCGCTGATTGCCAGCAGCGACCAATTGGTTGGCGACAGCGTGAAAGGCGCCTCGGCAGAGAGCTCGGCGGCCATGCGCTCGCGCCTGCAATCGGCCCAGGGTACGGCCACGCAAATGCAGGCCAACACTGCCAGCACCGTGCAGGACGCGGCGCAGACCCTGCGCTGGCGGATCGGCCTGGGCCTGGCGCTGGTCGGCTGCGGCGTCCTGCTGTTGCTCGCGGTGGTGCTTGGGCGGCGTGTGGTCAACAAGCTGCACCTGCTGATTGCCGCGCTGAACGATCTGGCGGCGGGCGAGGGCGATCTGACCAAACGCGTGCAGCTCAACAGCAATGATGAAATCGGTGATATGGCCTCGGCGGTCAATCGTTTTGTCGACAAGTTGCAGCCCATCGTGCGCGAGGCGGGGGATGTGGCGCAGCGCACCGGGGTTGAGATCGGTGCCATGAGCCTGCGCAACGCCGGCGCCGATGCGGCGGCCGAAGCCCAGCGCGATGAAGTGGCCGAGAGCCTGCGGGCGCTCTCGCAAATGGCCGATGAGGCCCAGGCCGAAAGCCAGGCGATGCAGGCAGCGTTGCAGCAAGTGGTGGAGATTCGCCAAGCCACCGACGAGAACACCCGCACTTCGGCCCAGGTCGGCGGCCTGATCGAGGCGCTGGCGGGGCAGGTCGATACCGGGGCCAAGGTCATCGAGCGCCTGGCTCAGCAGAGTGAACAGATTGAGGTGGTGCTGACGGTGATCCACGGCATTGCCGAGCAGACCAATCTGCTGGCACTGAACGCGGCCATCGAAGCGGCGCGCGCGGGCGAAACCGGGCGCGGCTTCGCGGTGGTGGCCGATGAGGTCAGGGCTCTGGCCAGCAAGACCCAGAGTTCGACCGGCGATATCCAGGCCCATATCGGCGCCCTGCAGCAAGGCGCGCGTGAGGCCGTGGCGGCCATCGGCCAAGCCGGACGCCAGGCCAGCGAAGGGTTGTTGGTGCTGCGCGACAGTGCGCGGCTGCAACAGTCAGTGCAGTCTTCGGTGGAGCAGGTGCACGCCGCCATCGGGCTGGCGACCAAGGCGGCAGCCCATCAGGCGCAAGGTGCGCAAGCGGTGCGCGGGCGGGTTGAAACCATTCATGCCCAGGCCGAGCGCGCGGCTCAGGCGGTGGTGGAAACCACGGCCAGTGGCAAGGTCCTCGACAGTCTGGCTGCGCAGCTCAAGGCCAGCCTGGGGCAATTCCGGGCCTGACCGCCCGTATCGGCCAACCGACTCCTGCAGGGGTGTGGATAACTGCAGGAGCGGTTGCGCGCAGGTTCAGCGACTCAGGTACATCCGCGTGGTCAGCAGATACACCGGCAAGCCCGAGACCAGAATCAGCAGCGCCGCATAGGGTGCGGCCGCCGCAAACTCGACATTCGCCGTATGCGCCCAGACTTCAGTCGCCAGGGTGTTGAGCCCGGTCGGGCTAAGCAGCAGGGTGGCGGTGAGTTCTTTCATCGCATCCAGGAACACCAGGGCAAACGCGGCGCCAAGGGCTGGAAAGATGATCGGCAACGTCACCCGGCAGAATGCACTGAACGAGGAAGCGCCCAGGGTGCGCGCGGCTTCTTCGAGTTGCGGCGCGGCCTTGTTCAATGCGGTGCGGATGGGGGCCTGGGCCAGCGGCAGAAACAGCAGTGCGTAGGCGATCAGCAGCAACGCCGAGGTCTGATACAGCGCCGGCACATAGTGCAGGGCGAAGAACACCAGCGTCAGGGCGATCACCAGGCCCGGCAAGGCATGCAGCAGGTACGGCAGGCGCTCGGCCCACAGCGCCAGGCGGCCCTTGTAACGCACCACCAGCAGACCGACCGGTACCGCCAGCAGCAAACACAGCGCAGCGCCGCCCAAGGACAAAGCCAGGGACGAGAGCAGAGCCTCACTGATGGCCGCCACCGGGAAGGCCGCTGAAGAGCCCACGGCCAACCAGTAGGCAAGCATGCCCAGGGGGATGCCGCTGCCGATCACCGCCAGCAACAGGCAATAGACTTGCCCGCCCCAGGCCCAACGCCCCAGTCGAACCTGTTCGGCGTGACGCGCCGCACCCTGGCCGGTGCGCACATGGCGGCCCTTGCCGCGAACCCGCAATTCCAGCCACAGCAGCATCAGGCACATCGCCAGCAGCACGGCGGAGAGCATGGCTGCGTTGGCGTTGCTGAACTCCAGCTCGAACTGTTGATAGATCGCCGTGGTGAAGGTTTGCAGGCCGATGATCGACAGTGCGCCGAACTCCACCAGCATATGCAGGGCGATCAGCAGCGAGCCGGCCAGCAGTGACGGCCAGAGCAGAGGCAGGGTGATTCTGAAGAACACCCCCAGGCGGTTTTGCCCCAGGGTGCGCGCCGACTCTTCCAGGGACGGGTCGAGATTGCGCAGGGTCGCCGCCACCGGCAGGAACACCAGCGGGTACTTGGACAGCGTCATCACCAGGATCGCCCCGCCCAGCCCTTCGAAATGAGCGCTGAGGGAGACCCAGGTAAAGCTGCTGACAAAGGCCGGCACCGCAAAGGGCAGGCACAGCACCACGCCCCACAGCCGCCGCCCTGGCAGGTCACTGCGCTCCAGCAGCCAGGCCAGCGACAAGCCGATGACCGCACAGGCCAGCGTGACGCCGACCATCAGCAGCAGGGTGTTGCGCAGCAGCCCGAACACGTAGGGGCGCCACAGCAGGTGCAGGGCTTCAGCCCAGCCGGCCTGCCAGGCCTTGAGCCCGACGTACAGCAGCGGCAGCAGGCTCAGGCCGACCAGCAGCAGCACCGGCAGCAGCAGCCAGATCGACGGCCGCTTGCGCCGGGGGACATAACCGACGCGGGCCGTGCCGGCGGGCAGCGACAGGCTCATCAGTTCAGGCCAACTTCACGTTCCAGTTCCAGGGCTTCCTCGGCGTTGCCCAGGTCGGCGGGGGTGACTTTCGGTGCCTGCAGCTCGCTGAATGGCTTGAGCCCGCGATCCGACTCCAACCCCTTGCGTAGCGGGTATTCGGCGGTGGTCTGGGTGATGACCCGCTGGCCTTCTTCGCTGGCCATGTAGGCCAGGAACTGCTGGGCTTCCTTCGGATGTTTGCTCGACTTGAGCACCGCCGCGCTGGAGACCGTGATCAGGCCGCCGACGTCGCCGCCGGTGAAGTAGTGCAGTTTCGAATCCAGTTGGCCTTTTTCGCGTTGCAGGGCGAACCAGTAGTAGTTGTTCACCAGCACGGTGGCGACTTCGCCGTTTTCCACCGCTTTGAGCGCGACCATGTTGTTGCTGTAGGTCTTGCCGAAAGCGCGCAGGCCGGTCAGCCATTCTTCTGCGGCATCCATCCCGTGCAGCTTGATGATGGCCACGGCTTGTTCCTGGAACGCACCGCTGGTGGGCACGAAGCCGACTTTGCCTTGCCATTGCGGTTGGGCGAAATCGAGCACCGACTTGGGCAGGTCTTTTTCGTCGATCAGTTTCGGGTTGAATGCCACTACGCGCACCCGAGCGGTGATGCCGATCCAGGTGCCATTGGTGGCGACGTAGTCCTTGGGCAGGACCTCCAGGGTCGCGGCATCGGTCTTGGCCAGCAGGCCTTGCTCACCCAGCTTGTTCAGCGGTGGCGACTCTTCGGTGTAGATCACGTCGGCCGGGGAGCGATCGCCTTCTTCGACGACCTGGCTGGCCAGTTGATTGCTGCTGCCCTTGCGTACATTGACGCGGATGCCGGTCTTGGCTTCAAACGCCTTGGCGATGGCGTCGCCGACTTCCTTGTGCTGACCGTTATAGAGGGTCAGGGAAACCGGGTCGGCGGCCATGGCCTGTGACGCCCCCAGAATCAGGCCCAGCATCGAAACGGCCAGGCCGCGCAGCATCGGGTTATTGCGAATCGTCATGCGGGTACTTCCTCGCTTGCGGCTACATATCTTGAAATAATGATAAACGATATTGTTTCTCAAGTGCCTTTTTGCGGGAAATTGATAAGCAGGCTATCGGTCTTCAGCGCCGTCTTGGCGTCTCGCCTCTCCGTGTCACGACTCCTCCCCCCGCTCATTCCTCCCTAGGAAATCCCCATCCGGCCGCCGCTTTTTCTCCCGAGGGCGGCCATTCAAGGGCGAGTCAGCCGTGATGCAGCCCGGGAAAAGTTCCCGCAGCACCATCGTGCATAGGAATTACTTCGATGTGCATACAAAGCTAAGTGAGATTCATTTGCATTGGTGAGTAGTATCACTGCGTCGCCCGAGAGGGCCCGGAAACATCGTTTCGCAGCGCATGAAAACTACAGGTCCTCGCTATGTCCTTGCTTAGCCCGCCGCCGTCGTTGAACAGATTGAAGCCCCTGGCGTGTTCGATTCTGTTGGCGCTTGCCACGTCATATACCCAGGCCCAGGAAACGCTTGAAAGCCCCGCCCCGCGGGCGCCGCTGAAGATGGGGGCGGTCGAGATCGAACTGCCCGCCGGGGTCGAGGAAGATAAGCCTCAGGGCACCTCGCAGAAAGGGCTGGAGGTGCTGCAGGCGATCGAGGTCAAGGGCGAGTGGGAGACCAAGGACGAGATCGGCCAGAACAACGTGTTCGCCAAGGATGTATCCAACGTCTACGCCGGCAAGGATGACTTGGAGCGCTATAAGGGTGCGAGTGTGTCCGATCTGTTCAAGGGCCTGAACGGTGTGTACAGCGGCGATGCGCGCAACAGTGGCTCGCTGGACCCGAATATCCGGGGCATCCAGGGCGAAGGGCGGATCCCGGTGACCGTGGATGGCACCGAGCAGGCCACGTCGGTGTGGATGGGCTCGGCGGGCGTCGCCAACCGCAATTATGTCGACCCGAACATGATCGGCAGCATCGCGGTGGAGAAGGGCCCGTCGATGAGCTCCGGGATCAAGAGCGGCATTGGCGGCTCGGTAGAGATCAAGACCCTGGACGTCGACGACATCGTCAAACCTGGCGAAAGCTTCGGCCTGGAGATCAAGACCGAAACCGCGACCAATTCCATCAAGCCCAATGAAAGCGGAATGAAGTCGTTCGGCCGCGACTATCGGGATATCGACGGGGCCTACGCCGGGTACGACGGCAACCTGACCTTCAGCAAGGGCGGCGGCACCGAGTTCAGCCCGCGCAGCGGCTCCCATTCCGGCAACTTCGACTTCAACGACAACGCGTTTCGTATTGCCACTGCTACGCGGCAGGAGGATTTCGACCTGTTCGCGGCCTACAGCTACCGCAACAAAGGCAACTACTTCAGCGGCAAGGGCGGTAGCCAGCGCTACCAGACCAGCGACTGGTTGGCCGATGCCAAGGCCGACGCGGGGGCCAAGGACGCCCCGGGCGACGCGAACGTGCAGTCCTACGTGGCCAACCTGTTCCTGCCCGGGCACGAAGTGGCCAATACCTCCAGCGAGATGCGCACCACCTTGCTCAAGGGCACCCTGTACCTGCCTGATGAGCAGAGCCTGAAGCTGTCCTATATGCACAACGAGTTGGAGTACGGGGAGAGTTCGCCGTACCTGGTCTCTTACTACGTGGGCCTGGACAAGGCGGGGGGCAATAATATCGGGTTGCAGTTCCCCTACAGCCAGGTCAAGCAAGACACCTACAACCTCAACTACAACTGGAACCCGGACAACCCGCTGATCGACCTCAAGAGCGGCCTGTGGATGACCCGCAGTGACAGCGAGCGGCATCAGAATGGCGACGACGTCTATGGCATAACCGCGGCCGATGTCCGTGGCCAGGATGTGGTCTGGGACAACTACGTGCGCTGCCAGGCAGGCGCCAACCCCAGCAGTTGCGGGACGGCCCCGGAGAAGCTGCCCAATATCGACGATCGATACACTATCTACGCCAAGGCCCTGCAACTCTCGAAACATGACCGTTGGGGGGTGAATGTCAGCAACAAACTGCAATTGACCGATGACCTGGCGGTGACCCTGGCCAGTGATTTCAGCCATGAAAAACTCGAGCAAAAAGACGCCTCGCAAGATCGCGCCGCGACCACGGCGACCTGGGGCAACCGGCATATGGGGCCGCGCAGTGGCAACCGCCAGCAATACAACTTCTCCTTCACCGGGGACTGGTCGCCCACCTCCTGGCTGGTCTTGAGCGCGGGCGCCCGCTACAGCGATTACAACTCGTTTGATGAGGGGTTGAAGCGTCACCGCGAAAACCAGGACGCCAACTGGCAGGTCAATGCGCCTATCGACCGCAAGGGGTTCGAGTATCGTAGGGTGATGACCGATGCGGAAAACCAGCAGTTCGTGGATGCCGTCAATGAAGAATTCCTGAACGGCAATTTAACCGCCGAAGACCTTCCGTTCGTGCTCGACAAAGACAAGGTCGGCGGCGTTCGTTATACGACCGAGTCGGTGGATATTCCCTTTAACGGGTTCACTCTTGATCGCTCGCAGAACCCTTTTCTCAATGGCGGGATCAACCTTCAGGAAACGGTCAACAACCCCCAGGGCGTCTCCGGGGACTATGCCCGCTACCTTGTTAACCGCGGTTACACCGGCGTTGCCAAGTCGGGGGCCGAGCCCGCCGATAAATGGGCGTTGCCGAAAAAGCGCAAAGACAGTGCGTGGGCACCCATGGCGGGGGCGACTGTCTTTCTGACCGAACATGCACGGGTCTACCTGCGCTACACCGAGTTCGTGCGCTTCCCCTCCATTTATGAAGATACCCAGGCCGCCTCGGGGTTTGGTGGCGCCGGTGTGTCAAACAATGCGATGCGCCCCGAGCACTCTTATAACTGGGAAGTGGGGTATGCCCACGACTTGAGAAGTTATTTTGAAGAGTGGCGGCATGCGGACTTCAAGATCAATTACTACAACAACACTATTCGCGATTATGTCGACCGCGATTACAACTTCAATATCGTTCAGTATGACAAGAAGGTGTATTCGGGTATTGAACTGCAAACCCGGTTCGATACGGGTAAGTACTTCACCCACTTCTCTGCCAGTTATCGCCTGCAACAAAAGCTCTGCGACAAGGATTATGCCGCCACCCTGGATCCTTATTACAGCAACGCGATCTCCACCTGCGTCACGGCCGGGTTCCCTACGACCTTTGCCCGCAGCAGCCTGCAGCCCGACTATTCGCTAAACCTGGACAGCGGCCTGCGCCTGTTCAATGAAAGCCTGGAGTTGGGCGGGCGCATGATTTACCACAGCAGTGCGGTCAATAAGGACGAAGAAGACTGGATTCGTAATGGCGTGATGTATGTCGACGGGTTCAATCGACCTCTTAATTGGCACCCGATCTGGGTCTTCGATACGTACGCCAGTTATCACGTGAATAAAAACATCGATGTCGATTTCGGTATCAATAACCTGACCAATCGTTATTACCTCGACCCTTTGGCGCGAGTAATGATGCCGGCGCCGGGGCGCACCATGAAACTTGGTTTGACCGCGCGCTTCTGATTTTTTGCTGTTTTTAGTTAAAAACAGTGGTTTTTATCATTTTAACTTGGAGGTTGTTATGAAAAAACTGTTTGTGTTTACCGCGCTGGCATTGGTGACGTCGGGTAGTTTTGCTGCGCCTGTCACGGGTGGCTCTTCGAGCGCTTATGTGCAGGTCGGGCAATCTAACTTGCAAGGCGTTGGGGAAGTCGGGATTGCCATGCCGACTGCCGTCGGCGGGACTGCCGATACCAGCAAGATTGTCAGTTTCAAAAGCGGTCCTGTTGCCCAGACCAATGCCTTGATCGTCACCCCAGGCACGGCATCTGCGCATATTGTGATGAATGGCAACAAGATCTCGGAAACCTGGAAGTCTTCGGTGGCCTATGGCACGCAAGTTTATTCCTATCGGCAGATCTCCGACCCACTGCCAAACTTCCCGCAGTTTGGCGGTGAAGTGATCGCCAAGGTCTCCGGTGCCGAAGTGTATTTCGGCGAATGGGCTCCGCGCAAAACCGGTGTGCAGCCGGATAACAGTACGGATCTCAATTTGACGCACGCCAATCGTACGGTGTTCTTCGCTGGCGAAAACCCAACGACCAGCATGCCGACGCTGGTCAATGCCAAGTACGACGTCGTCGGGATCAAGAAGTTTGACCCGGGTGCACCAAATGTTTCGACGGGCACGCTGACTGCCAACTACGGTGGCGGCAGCGGCACCCTGGCCGGTTCTATTGCCGGTGGTGCGGGCACGGTCAACTTCGCGGGCACCAACATTGCCTCTAATGGTTCGTTCCAGAACACCAGCGGCCTTATCAAGGGGCAGTTCTATGGTGCGGGGGCTGAGGCATTGGCAGGTATCTACAACAACGGCATCTCATCCAGCAGCGTCGCCTTTGGTGGCAAAAAACAATAACTAAGCCTGGCATCAGAAAAGGGAGAGTCGATCTCTCCCTTTTTTAATCATTGTCTATTCGCTGGATCTGACCCACATGTCGATGTGCTTGCCTGTGCGGCTTGTTTTAATCCTTGCATTCACTCTATTGGCCGGTGCCGCAGGGGCCGATGAGGACGATACCCGGCGACTGTTGAACAAGATTGACCGAACGGTGAATGAGCGTGAGCGCTCGCATTTGATCGAACTTGATCCGGCCACTGATGACTCGTCGCTGATTACCATCGAGGGGCGCACTTATAACGTGCAGAACACTCTGGAGGATCTGGGGCCTGCGATCTTTGTCACCCTGAATTTGCAGCAATGGCCCAAGGTGCGCCAGTTCGTCGAGCGCTATCGGCAACTACCGGGGCATGAAGAGAAAGTGGTGCTGATGGCCGAAGGCATGCTGGCCCGGCAGGAAAAACACTACCGTCAGGCCATCGCCCATCTGCGAGCCGCAGTGGCCGTGGACCCAGCTTTTGTGCGGGCCAAGCTGGAGCTGGCCCGGGCACTGTTCGAGGACAACCAGTCACGCGAAGCCAAGGTGCTGTTTGATCAAGTGGCGGCGAGTGCGGTTCCTGAGCAGGTGATTCCAGTGCTTGAAGGCTATAAGGGGGCCTTGCAGGAGCGGCGCAGCTGGCACGGGTCGGTTGCGCTGGGCGCCGGCTACAACAGCAACGTCAACCAGGCCAATGGCATGACGACCCATACGGACGTGTGTGATTTCTTCGGCTGTTACCGTTTCAGTCGCAAGATGCCCGAACCCATCCAGTCCTCCAGCCTGGTGTACGACGCCGTGGCCGAGCGGCGCTTTCAGATCGACGGGCATCATCACGTGCTGGTTCGCGGACTCAGCTATGGCAACTACTACCATCGGCACAAGGAAGACGAGCCCGAGACCTATTACGACGAAAACACCAGTGTGATCTATGCCGGCTACAACTACCTGAGCGCCTTGAATGATGTCTCGGTGTCGCCACTGTTCGAAAGCTACTACGGCGATCGGCACAACAAGTATCAAGCCAGCGGCCTGCGCCTGGAGTGGAAGCACACCCTGACCGAGCGGCTGCAACTGAGCCTCCAGGGGCAGCAGAAGCACTTTCGTTTCCAGGGCGAGGAGCGGGACTATTTCGAGAACTACGACGAGCGCCTGGTGGGCGGCTCGGCGTCTTACCTGGTGGGCGGGCAAACCCTGGTGTACGGCGGCTTGACCTACACTCGTCGGACCCAGCCTCAGGCGTCGGCCAGTAACAAGGAATACATGGCGAGCCTTGGGCTGTATCGGATGTTCGATGTGGGGCTGAACCTCAATGCGACGGCGCTGTACCGGCGCACGCGGTATGACGAGCCGGACTACTTTCTCGGCGGGCTGCGCGAGGATCGACAGCAGATCTATATCGCCAACCTGGCCATGCCGCGCTTTAAAGTGGCGGGCGTGGTGCCCAACCTTTACGTCAAGCGCACCATCAATGCGAGCACCATCGATTGGGCTTATCAATATCGCCAGACGGAAGTGGCGCTGAAGCTGGAGAAGAGTTTCTGATAGGGAAGGGGTGTGTGGCGCGGGACCGGGAAAAAACAGGGGCCAGAAACGAAAAAACCCGCTTTCGCGGGTTTGATCTGAATTGGTGCCCAGAAGAAGACTCGAACTTCCACGACCTTGCGGTCACCAGCACCTGAAGCTGGCGTGTCTACCAATTTCACCATCTGGGCAGTATCGACATCGTTGCCGTGTCGATGGAGCGCACTATACGGAGCGCGATTTGATCTGTAAACCCCTGTTTTGGTTTTAATAAATCAAATACTTAGAATGCAAAAACCCGCTTTCGCGGGTTTTTGTGTGAGCCTTGAGATTGATCTATTCTCAAGCTCGAAATTGGTGCCCAGAAGAAGACTCGAACTTCCACGACCTTGCGGTCACCAGCACCTGAAGCTGGCGTGTCTACCAATTTCACCATCTGGGCAGTATCAACGACGTCGCCGTGTTGATGGCGCGCACTATACGGACCACTTTTTAAGCTGTAAACCCCTGTTTTGAAAAATATCCAAAAAAATGCGCAAGCCATGCTGCTAAGAGCTTTCCTAGGCGTTTCACGGATCTTTCGCGTGTTGTCTGAGCCTGAAATTTCCCGTTTCAATACGCGTATGCCAAACTAACCCGCATATAGACAAGGTGAAATTTATCTAATGGCCGATTGGCAGTCCCTCGATCCCGAGGCCGCTCGTGAAGCGGAAAAATACGAAAACCCTATTCCTAGCCGCGAACTGATCCTGCAGCACCTTGCTGACCGGGGTTCGCCTGCTAGCCGCGAGCAGTTGGTAGAAGAGTTCGGTCTGACCACAGAAGACCAGCTCGAAGCCCTGCGCCGCCGCCTGCGCGCCATGGAGCGCGATGCTCAACTGATTTACACCCGTCGTGGCACCTATGCCCCGGTGGACAAGCTCGACCTGATCCTGGGCCGCATCAGCGGTCACCGCGATGGCTTCGGCTTCCTGGTGCCGGACGACGGCAGTGACGACCTGTTCATGAGCCCGGGGCAAATGCGCCTGGTGTTCGATGGCGATCGCGCCCTGGCGCGTGTTTCCGGCCTGGACCGTCGTGGTCGCCGTGAAGGCGTGATCGTTGAAGTGGTCTCCCGTGCCCACGAGACTATCGTCGGCCGTTACTTCGAAGAGGGCGGCATCGGCTTTGTGGTGGCAGATAATCCGAAGATCCAGCAAGAAGTGCTGGTGACCCCGGGTCGCAACGCCAACGCCAAGGTGGGTCAGTTCGTCGAGGTGAAGATCACTCACTGGCCGACGCCGCGCTTCCAGCCGCAGGGAGATGTGGTCGAAGTGGTGGGCAACTACATGGCGCCGGGCATGGAGATCGATGTCGCGCTGCGTACCTACGACATCCCTCACGTCTGGCCGGAGGCCGTCCTCAAGGAAGCCGCCAAGCTCAAGCCTGAAGTCGAAGAAAAAGACAAAGAGAAGCGCATCGACTTGCGTCATCTGCCGTTCGTCACCATTGACGGCGAAGATGCGCGGGACTTCGATGACGCGGTCTATTGCGAAGCCAAGCCTGGCAAATTGCGCCTGTTCTCCGGTGGCTGGAAGTTGTTCGTCGCGATTGCCGACGTGTCCAGCTACGTGAAGATCGGTTCGGCCCTGGACAACGAAGCCCAGGTGCGCGGCAACTCGGTGTACTTCCCCGAGCGCGTGATCCCGATGCTGCCTGAGCAGCTGTCCAACGGTTTGTGCTCGCTGAACCCGAAAGTCGACCGTTTGGCCATGGTGTGCGAGATGACCATCTCGAAAACCGGCGAAATGACCGATTACCAGTTCTACGAAGCGGTGATTCACTCTCAGGCGCGCCTGACCTACAACAAGGTCAGCACTATCCTGGAGCAGCCGAAAACCAGCGAAGCCAAAGCCCTGCGCGGTGAGTACGGCCATGTCGTGCCGCACCTCAAGCAGCTCTACGCGCTGTACAAGGTGCTGTTGGGCGCTCGTCATGTGCGCGGCGCGATCGATTTTGAAACTCAGGAAACCCGGATTGTCTTCGGCTCCGAGCGCAAGATCGCCGCCATCACCCCGACCACACGCAACGATGCTCACAAGCTGATCGAGGAATGCATGCTGGCGGCCAACGTGGCCACCGCTGAATTCCTGAAGAAGCATGAGATCCCTGCGTTGTACCGGGTCCACGACGGTCCGCCGCCGGAGCGCCTGGAAAAACTGCGCGCGTTCCTCGGCGAGCTCGGTCTGTCCCTGCACAAGGGCAAGGACGGCCCAACGCCGAAGGACTATCAGGCTTTGCTGGCCAGCATCAAGGACCGTCCGGATTACCACGTGATCCAGACCGTGATGCTGCGCTCCCTGAGCCAGGCGGTGTACAGCGCCGATAACCAGGGCCACTTCGGCCTGAATTACGAGGCGTACACCCACTTCACCTCGCCGATTCGTCGTTACCCGGACCTGCTCACGCACCGGGCGATCCGCAGCGTGATCCATTCCAAGCAGAACACCCCGCACGTCAAGCGCGCCGGTGCCATGACCATTCCGAAGGCGCGGATCTATCCGTACGACGAAGCGGCCCTGGAGCAATTGGGCGAGCAGTGCTCCATGAGCGAGCGCCGTGCCGACGAAGCCACCCGCGACGTCGTGAACTGGCTCAAGTGCGAGTTCATGAAAGACCGCGTGGGCGAGTCGTTCCCGGGTGTGATCACTGCCGTGACCGGCTTTGGTCTGTTCGTCGAGCTGACTGACATCTACGTCGAAGGCCTGGTGCACGTCACCGCCTTGCCGGGTGACTACTACCACTTCGATCCTGTGCATCACCGCCTGGCGGGTGAGCGCACCGGGCGCAGCTTCCGTTTGGGCGACACCGTGGAAGTGCAGGTCATGCGCGTCGACCTCGACGAGCGCAAGATCGACTTCGGCATGCCTGACAAGCCAGCCGAGCCGACTGGCCGTAAAAAACGTGGCAGCGACACCGCAGCCCCGGCCGCGAAAGGTAAAGGTGCTCCTGCGAAAGCAGCGGTCGCCGAGCCGGCGCCAGCCAAGGCTGGCCGTCGGTCGTCTGTCAAGGACAAGGCCCCCGAAGCCTACCGCCCAAGCGATGCTGCGGCAAAAAACGCCGAAGTGCGCAAGAGCCGTGAGTTGAAGCAGCAGTTGCTCAACGAAGCCAAAAGCGGTGGTAAAGCGGCGTCTGGGGGAAAGTCCCAGGGCGCAGAAAAGAAACCGAGCAAACACCGTAAAGGCCCGCCGAAAGCGGGTTCGGCCCCCGCGAAAAGCGGCGGGTCGCGCAAACCTAAGGCCAAGTCATGAGTCTGGAAAAAATCTACGGCGTGCACGCCGTAGAAGCATTGCTGCGTCACCACCCGAAGCGCGTCAAGCAGGTGTGGTTGGCAGAAGGCCGCAGTGAGCCGCGCGTGCAAGCGCTGGTCGAGCTGGCCAACCAAAACAAGGTTGCGATCGGCCAGGCTGAGCGTCGCGAGATGGACGTCTGGGTCGAAGGCGTTCACCAAGGCGTGGTAGCGGACGTAAGCCCGAGCCAGGTCTGGGGCGAAGCGATGCTCGATGAGCTGCTCGATCGCACCGAAGGCGCACCGCTGTTGCTGGTGCTCGACGGCGTGACCGATCCGCACAACCTGGGTGCCTGCCTGCGCTCGGCCGATGCTGCCGGTGCGCTGGCGGTGATCGTGCCTAAAGACAAGTCGGCGACCTTGACGCCGGTAGTGCGTAAAGTCGCCTGCGGTGCGGCAGAAGTGATTCCGCTGGTGGCCGTGACCAACCTCGCACGCACCCTGGAGAAGCTCCAGCAGCGCGGTCTGTGGGTCGTGGGCACGGCGGGGGAGGCCGAGGTCAGCATTTATGACCAGGACCTGACCGGCCCAACCATCCTGATCATGGGGGCTGAAGGCAAGGGTATGCGTCGCCTGACTCGCGAGCATTGCGATTACCTGGTGAAGCTGCCGATGGCAGGCAGCGTCAGCAGCCTCAACGTTTCTGTCGCCACAGGTGTGTGCCTGTTCGAAGCCCAGCGCCAACGTGGCGTAAAAGCAGGCGCTTCGCGCAAGTCCTGAGTCTCAAGCTGCAAGTTTGGAGCTCGTTCACCGACGGCTCGTCACTTGCAGCTTGCAGCTTGCTGCTCCCTTCTCTACTATTGCGCCCCTTGCCTTCCTGGCAGGCACGCATGTGCCTCCCTGCGGCAAGATCCATAAGTGTCATTCACTCCTTGTCTGACCGTTTTTGAGCGGCAGGCTACAACCCGTAAGGAGCATTCATGCGTCATTACGAAATCATCTTTTTGGTCCACCCGGATCAAAGCGAGCAAGTCGGCGGCATGGTTGAGCGTTACACCAAGCTGATCGAAGAAGACGGCGGCAAAATCCACCGTCTGGAAGATTGGGGCCGTCGTCAACTGGCCTACGCAATCAACAATGTTCACAAGGCTCACTACGTGATGCTGAACGTTGAGTGCACTGGCAAGGCCCTGGCCGAGCTGGAAGACAACTTCCGCTACAACGATGCAGTGATCCGTAACCTGGTCATCCGTCGCGAAGAAGCCGTTACCGGCCAATCCGAGATGCTCAAGGCTGAAGAAAACCGCAGTGAGCGCCGTGAGCGTCGTGACCGTCCTGAGCATTCTGACAGCGCCGATGGCGATGACAGCGATAACAGCGACGCCAGCGATAACGCTGACGAGTAATCCACGGACCTTTTGAGGAGCCAATTACATGGCACGTTTCTTCCGTCGTCGTAAATTCTGCCGCTTCACCGCTGAAGACGTGAAAGAGATCGATTACAAAGATCTCAACACTCTGAAAGCCTACGTATCCGAGACCGGCAAAATCGTTCCAAGCCGCATCACCGGTACCAAAGCTCGTTATCAGCGTCAGCTGGCCACCGCTATCAAGCGCGCCCGCTTCCTGGCCCTGCTGGCCTACACCGACAGCCACGGCCGCTGAGACCGGGCAGTCGACAAGTAGTAAGGGATTGAATGCATGCGCGCCTTAGCTGAGTTCATCATGCGCGGTCGTGTGCAGGCCACTCTGGTAGTGGCTGGATGTGCGGCGTTGCCGTTGTTGTATTGGTTGGGTGCTGCTGCGGGAAGCCTTGTGCTCCTGCGGCGCGGATTGAAGGGCGCCGTTGGTGTCCTCGCCCTGGGACTGCTGCCAGCGTTGATCTGGTGGTTTTATTCCGCTGATCCCCGCGCACTTCTGGTGCTGTTGGGGTCTTCGGGCCTTGCGTTGGTTTTGCGCGCAAGCGAGTCCTGGAACCGCGTGCTGCTGGTCAGCATAGCGCTGGGCCTGGTGTTTGCTGGAGTGCTGGGTGTGACTTTCCGCCCCCAGATCGAGATGCTCTCGCAGGAGTTGGTAAAAATCCTGCCGTTGGCCCTTGGTGATCTCTACCAGCAATTATCGGTTGAAGAGCGAGCTCGTCTCGCCTCGCTGATAGCACCGGTCCTGACCGGCCTGATAGCGGCCTTGTTGCAGATCGTCAGTGTGCTGAGCCTGATTGTTGGGCGCTACTGGCAGGCGTTGTTGTACAACCCTGGTGGTTTTGGTCGCGAGTTTCGCGCGATCAGAATCCCGCTGGGGCCGGCGATGTTGCTGCTGGCGTGCATGCTTCTGGGACCGAATTTCGGCCCCCAGATGGCGATGTTGACGCCGTTGTGCAGCGTACCGCTGGTGTTCGCCGGGCTGGCCCTGATTCATGGGCTGGTGGCTGAGAAGCGGCTGGCCAGATTCTGGCTGGTGGGGTTGTACGTAACGCTGCTGCTGTTTATGCAACTGATCTATCCGTTGCTGGTGGTCTTGGCCATCGTCGACAGCCTGATTGATTTTCGCGGTCGTTTGGCGCCGAAAGACGCCGATAACGCGAACGGTGAAGGTTAAAAGTTAAGAGGATTTTCACATGCAACTGATCCTTCTGGAAAAAGTCGCCAACCTGGGCAACCTGGGCGACAAAGTGAACGTTAAGGCTGGTTACGGCCGTAACTACCTGCTGCCTTACGGCAAAGCTACCGCTGCGACCGCTGCCAACCTGGCTGCGTTCGAAGAGCGTCGTGCTGAGCTGGAAAAACTGGCTGCAGACCGTAAAGCATCGGCTGAAAGCCGCGCTGCCCAACTGGCTGAGCTGGAAGTGACTATCACTGCCACCGCTGGTGACGAAGGCAAGCTGTTCGGTTCGATCGGTACTCACGACATCGCTGATGCACTGACCGCCTCTGGCGTTGAAGTTGCAAAAAGCGAAGTTCGTCTGCCGAACGGCACCATCCGCAACGTAGGCGAATTCGACGTAGCCGTGCACCTGCACGCCGAAGTTGAAGCCACCGTACGCGTTGTCGTGGTAGCAGCTTAAGCAGCACTTGTCGGCTGGCACCCCTGGGTGCTTGCCGGTAACATCGGGCACGATCCTGTTTACAGGTCGTGCCCTTTGTCTTTCTGCACCCTGTGTTTTTTACTCCCCTGACTCCAAGTGGCCATGAACGATATCTCCGCTCCCGAGCAATACGATCTGCAAACCGCTGCCCTGAAGGTGCCGCCGCATTCCATCGAGGCCGAACAGGCCGTGCTCGGTGGTCTGATGCTGGACAACAACGCCTGGGAACGCGTGCTCGATCAAGTATCGGATGGCGATTTCTATCGACATGACCACCGCCTGATTTTCCGTGCGATCGCCAAGCTGGCCGATCAGAACATGCCGATCGACGTGGTGACCCTGTCCGAGCAATTGGACAAGGAAGGCCAGACCTCGCAAGTGGGTGGCCTGGGCTACCTGGGCGAGCTGGCGAAAAACACCCCGTCGGTGGCCAACATCAAGGCCTATGCCGCGATCGTGCGCGAGCGTGCGACCCTGCGCCAACTGATCGGCATCAGCACCGAAATCGCCGACAGCGCCTTCAACCCGGAAGGGCGCACCGCCGCCGAGATCCTCGACGAGGCTGAGCGGCAGATCTTCCAGATCGCCGAGGCCCGGCCGAAAACCGGCGGCCCGGTCAGCGTCAATGACCTGCTGACCAAGGCCATCGACCGCATCGATACCCTGTTCAACACCGACAACGCGATTACCGGCCTGTCCACCGGCTACACCGACCTCGACGAGAAGACCAGCGGCCTGCAACCGGCCGACTTGATCATCGTCGCCGGCCGTCCATCCATGGGTAAAACCACCTTTGCGATGAACCTGGTGGAAAACGCCGTACTGCGCAGCGACAAGTGTGTACTGGTCTACTCCCTGGAGATGCCAGGCGAATCGCTGATCATGCGTATGTTGTCGTCCCTGGGGCGGATCGATCAGACCAAGGTCCGGGCCGGCCGCCTGGACGACGACGATTGGCCGCGCCTGACGTCGGCGGTCAACCTGCTCAACGATCGCAAGTTGTTCATCGACGATACGGCCGGTATCAGCCCCTCGGAAATGCGTGCGCGGACCCGACGCCTGGTGCGTGAGCACGGCGAAGTCGCGCTGATCATGATCGACTACCTGCAGTTGATGCAGATCCCGGGTTCGGGCGGCGATAACCGGACCAACGAGATTTCGGAAATCTCCCGCTCCCTGAAAGCCCTGGCCAAAGAGTTCAACTGCCCGGTGGTGGCGCTGTCGCAGCTCAACCGCTCCCTGGAGCAACGCCCGAACAAGCGCCCGATCAACTCCGACTTGCGGGAATCCGGAGCCATCGAGCAGGATGCCGACGTCATCATGTTCGTGTACCGGGACGAGGTGTACCACCCGGAAACCGAGCACAAGGGCATCGCCGAGATCATTATCGGCAAGCAGCGGAACGGTCCGATCGGTACCTCGCGACTGGCGTTTATCGGCAAGTACACCCGCTTCGAAAACCTGGCCCCAGGCAGCTACAACTTCGACGACGAGTAAGCCCGGCGGAGCTTCTGGCTCCCGGCGGCAGGTCCCAAGGCCGGCGCTGATATTTCCGACCGTTGCAGTCGGAATTGGTCATTTTTTGTGCTATATTCCGCGCCCGCGAAATTCAATGAAAGCCAACACCGGTTATCGACATGATGCAAGCAGCCAAGCCTCTCTTTGACTATCCCAAGTACTGGGCCGAATGTTTCGGGCCAGCGCCGTTCCTGCCGATGAGCAGGGAGGAGATGGATCAGCTCGGCTGGGATTCATGCGACATCATCATCGTGACCGGTGATGCCTATGTCGATCACCCGTCGTTCGGCATGGCGATCATCGGCCGGCTGCTGGAGTCCCAGGGCTTTCGCGTCGGGATCATTGCCCAGCCGAACTGGCAGTCCAAAGACGATTTCATGAAGCTCGGCGAGCCGAACCTGTTCTTCGGCGTCGCGGCCGGCAACATGGATTCGATGATCAACCGCTACACCGCCGATAAAAAGATCCGTTCCGATGACGCCTACACCCCAGGTGGCATGGCTGGCAAACGTCCGGATCGCGCCAGCCTGGTCTACAGCCAGCGCTGCAAGGAAGCCTACAAGAATGTGCCGATCGTCCTGGGCGGCATCGAAGCGTCCCTGCGCCGTATCGCCCACTACGACTATTGGCAGGACCGCGTACGCAACTCGATCCTGATCGACGCCTGCGCCGATATCCTGCTGTACGGCAACGCCGAACGGGCGATTGTCGAAGTCGCCCAGCGCCTGTCCTACGGTCATAAGATCGAAGACATCACCGATGTCCGCGGCACCGCGTTCATCCGCCGCGATACGCCGAAAGACTGGTACGAAGTCGACTCCACGCGCATCGACCGTCCGGGCAAGGTCGACAAGATCATCAACCCCTACGTGAATACGCAGGACACCCAGGCGTGCGCCATCGAGCAAGAGAAAGGGCCGGTTGAAGACCCCAACGAAGCCAAGGTGGTGCAGATCCTGGCCAGCCCGCGCATGACCCGGGACAAGACAGTGATTCGCTTGCCGTCGGTGGAAAAGGTCCGTGGCGACGCGGTGCTGTATGCCCACGCCAACCGCGTGCTGCACCTGGAAACCAACCCGGGCAACGCCCGTGCGCTGGTGCAGAAGCATGGTGAAGTGGACGTCTGGTTCAACCCGCCGCCCATTCCCATGACCACCGAAGAAATGGACTACGTGTTCGGCATGCCCTATGCCCGCGTTCCGCATCCGGCGTACGGCAAGGAAAAGATTCCGGCCTACGACATGATCCGCTTCTCGGTGAACATCATGCGGGGCTGCTTCGGCGGCTGTACCTTCTGCTCGATCACCGAGCACGAGGGGCGGATCATCCAGAACCGTTCCGAAGAGTCGATCATTCGCGAGATCGAAGAAATTCGCGACAAGGTCCCGGGTTTTACCGGCGTGATCTCCGACCTCGGTGGCCCGACCGCGAACATGTACCGCATTGCCTGCAAGAGCCCGGAAATCGAATCCGCGTGCCGCAAGCCGTCCTGCGTGTTCCCCGGGATCTGCCCGAACCTGAACACCGACCACTCGTCGCTGATCCAGTTGTATCGCAGCGCCCGTGCCTTGCCGGGTGTGAAGAAGATCCTGATCGCTTCCGGCCTGCGCTACGACCTGGCGGTCGAGTCGCCGGAATACGTCAAAGAGCTGGTGACCCACCACGTTGGCGGTTACCTGAAGATCGCCCCGGAACACACCGAGGAAGGTCCGCTCAACCAGATGATGAAGCCGGGCATCGGCAGCTATGACAAGTTCAAGCGCATGTTCGAGAAGTACACCAAGGAAGCGGGGAAAGAGCAGTACCTGATTCCGTACTTCATCGCCGCGCATCCGGGCACCACCGATGAAGACATGATGAACCTGGCCCTGTGGCTCAAGGGCAACGGCTTCCGGGCCGACCAGGTGCAGGCGTTCTACCCGTCGCCGATGGCCACCGCCACCGCCATGTACCACTCGGGCAAGAACCCGCTGCGCAAGGTGACCTACAAGAGCGACGCGGTGACCATCGTCAAGAGCGAGGAGCAGCGTCGCCTGCACAAGGCGTTCTTGCGTTATCACGACCCGAAAGGCTGGCCGATGCTGCGTGAAGCCTTGACCCGCATGGGCCGCGCCGACCTGATCGGGCCGGGCAAGAACCAGTTGATCCCGTTGCACCAACCGGCCACCGACAGCTACCAGAGCGCCCGTCGCAAGAACTCGACGCCGGCTGGCAGCCACAAAGTGGCCGGCGAGAAGACCACCAAGATCCTGACCCAGCACACCGGCCTGCCACCACGCGCCAGCGATGGCGGCAACTCCTGGGACAAGCGCGAACAGGCCAAGGCGGCGGCATTCGCCCGCAACCAGCAGGCGGCCAAGGAACGCAAGGATGCGGCCAAGGGCAAGGGGCCCAAACCCGCGCGTAAACCGGTCGTACCGCGTTAAACGCAACGCCAGCCTCAGGGCTGGCGTTTTGCATTCTGGCGAACATTTTCGCGGACTATCGGTCTTAAACATCCTGTTGGCGTTGTTAAGGTGACGCCAGTCTGCTCGAACGACCTGGCCGGCAGGCCGACTTTCCACTCATGAGATCAAGGACGACTCCCGTGACCTGCACTCTAGACGACGTGATCCCAGGCCTGCGCCCGCCCCGGGTTCTGGCCCGCCGGCGGACCGAAAGCCAGTTCAACCTGCCGAGGTTGTTTGCCGCCTTTGATACCGTGCCTTCGATTGCCGGCGCCGGGGTGATTCTGCGACAGGCTGAGCGCTGCATCGCGCCCCAGCAGTTTGCCGGCCAACTGAACCCCCTCGCGGTGGAACGCTACGAGGCGTTCGACAAATGATTGGCGGTGGCCGGACGGTGGATTTCCTTGCGCGTTTTTTTCCGACCTTCATGCTCACGATTCTGCTCGGCTGCTTCAGTGGCTCGATCCTGCTGTCCCTGGCCGGCACCACCTATTGGCGCATGCTGGAGCCTTCGCGCAGTACCGATAATGTCGGGCTCGGCATGCTGGTGCTGGTGACGCTGCTGGTGTTCGGCAACCTGATGATTGTGCGGGGGCGGGAATGGGCGGCATGGCTGGTGGCGGGGTATTTCCTGCTGTGCCTGGCGGCCCTGGTGCCGATGTACAGGTATGGGCCGCACCCGGGCCTGTATGGCTTTGCGCTGTTGCTGCCATTGTTCGGCCTGTTGTTACTCAACAGCCGCCGCCATCGGGAAATGCGCAAGAAGCTTGTGCAGATTCGCCACGAACGCCAGCGCATCAAGCGTGAGGCCAGGGAGGCGGGCAAGCGCGGGTGAGGTATCGCACCGCGCCTGCCGCATTTGTGTGCAACCCTTGCACGGCAATGCAGGCGCTGCGCGGTTTTGGTGCTGTACTGCGTTGAGTCACAGTGGAAAGCGTTGGCGGGGCTGGATGGCATAAGTCTTGCGCGCTTTCTTTCACCGCCCAGGCTCGCAGGAGGCACGCCGTGTCGATCCATGTCGCATTGCACCATGTCACGCATTACCGCTACGACCGCGCGGTCGAACTCGGCCCGCAGATCGTGCGCCTGCGCCCGGCCGCCCACAGCCGGACGCGGATCCTCTCCTATGCGCTGAAGGTTTTGCCTGAGCAGCACTTCATCAACTGGCAGCAGGACCCTCAGGGCAACTACCTGGCGCGCCTGGTGTTCCCGGAAAAAACCAGCGAGCTGCGGATCGAGGTCGATCTGCTGGCCGAGATGGCGGTGTTCAACCCGTTCGATTTTTTCCTTGAGCCTTACGCCGAGAAAATCCCCTTTGCCTACGCCGCCGACGAGCAGCGCGAGCTGGCGCCGTATCTGGAAACCCTGCCGCTGACCCCGAAATTCCAGGCCTACCTGGACGGCATCGACCGCACGCCACTGCCGGCAGTGGATTTCCTGGTGGCCCTCAACCAGCGCCTGAGCGAAGACATCGGCTACCTGATCCGTATGGAGCCCGGGGTCCAGACCCCGGAGCAGACCCTGGACAACGCCTCGGGCTCCTGCCGCGACTCGGCCTGGCTGCTGGTCCAGCTGCTGCGCAACCTGGGGCTGGCAGCGCGATTCGTCTCGGGCTACCTGATTCAACTGACCGCGGATGTAAAGGCCCTCGATGGCCCCTCGGGCACCGAGGTCGACTTCACCGACCTGCATGCCTGGTGCGAGGTCTATTTGCCGGGTGCGGGCTGGATCGGCCTGGATGCCACCTCCGGGCTGTTTGCCGGCGAAGGGCATATTCCGTTGGCGTGCAGCCCCGATCCGTCCTCTGCGGCGCCTATCAGCGGCCTGGTGGAGCCTTGCGAGTGCGAATTCACCCACGAAATGTCGGTTGAGCGGATCTGGGAAGCGCCCCGGGTCACCAAGCCCTACACCGAAGAGCAATGGCTGGCGATCCAGACCCTGGGGCGGCAGATTGACGCCGACCTGCTGGAAGGCGATGTGCGCCTGACCATGGGCGGCGAACCGACCTTTGTCTCGATCGACGACCCGGACGGTGCCGAGTGGAACACCGCCGCCCTGGGCGCCGACAAGCGCCGGCTGTCCGCCGAATTGTTCCAGCGCATGCGCAACCATTACGCGCCCAAGGGCCTGGTGCATTTCGGCCAGGGCAAGTGGTACCCCGGCGAGCAGCTGCCGCGCTGGTCGTTGAACTGCTATTGGCGGCGGGACGGTGTGCCGATCTGGCACAACAGCGCCTTGATCGCCGATGAGCATCAGGATTACGGCGCCGATGGCCTGCTGGCCGGACGTTTTCTGGCGAGTGTCGCCGAGCGTCTGAAGCTGCCGGCGCGCTTCGTGTTTGCGGCTTACGAAGACAATTTCTACTACCTGTGGCGCGAGGGCGCCTTGCCGTCCAACGTCACCGCCGAAGATTCGCGCCTGGACGATGCCCTGGAACGCGCGCGGCTGCACAAGGTGTTCAGCCAGGGCCTGGACAAGGTCATCGGTCAGGTCTTGCCCTTGGCGCGCACGGCCAAGGGCGACCAGTGGCAGAGCGGCCGCTGGTACCTGCGCGACAGTCACTGCCGCCTGATTCCCGGGGATTCGCCCCTGGGCTATCGCTTGCCCCTGGCGTCCCAACCCTGGGTCAAGGCCGCGGAGTACCCGTTCATTCACCCGACCGACCCCAACCAGGACTTCGCCGAGCTGCCCGGCAGCCAGCAACTGCACAGCCATGGCGAACCGTCACCGGCGGATGAACGGGTGCCGGCCATCGATGAGTCCGCCGATTGGCTGACCCGTACCGCACTCTGCGCCGAGGCGCGTGAGGGGCGGCTGTATCTGTTTATGCCGCCGCTGGAGCGAGTGGAGGATTACCTGGAGCTGGTGAGCGCCATCGAAGCCACCGCCGAGGAGCTGCACAGCCCGGTGTTGCTGGAAGGGTACGAGCCGCCCAGCGATCCGCGCCTGAGCAACTTCAGGGTCACCCCCGACCCGGGTGTGATCGAGGTCAACGTGCAGCCTTCGGCCAGTTGGGACGAATTGGTGGAGCGCACCGAGTTTCTCTACGAAGAGGCGCGGCAAAACCGCCTGACCACCGAGAAGTTCATGATCGACGGGCGTCACACCGGTACCGGTGGCGGCAACCACTTCGTGCTCGGCGGCGCGACCCCGGCGGACTCTCCCTTCCTGCGGCGCCCGGACCTGCTGCGCAGCCTGATCAGTTACTGGCACAACCACCCCTCGTTGTCCTACCTGTTTTCCGGGTTGTTTATCGGGCCGACCTCCCAGGCGCCCCGGGTCGACGAGGCGCGCAACGATGCCTTGTACGAGCTGGAAATCGCCTTTGCACAAATGCCCGAACCAGGCCAGGAGTGCGCGCCGTGGCTGGTGGACCGGCTGCTGCGCAACCTGCTGATCGATGTCACCGGCAACACCCACCGGGCCGAGTTCTGCATCGACAAACTGTATTCGCCGGACGGCGCCACCGGACGCCTGGGGCTGTTGGAGCTGCGGGCTTTCGAGATGCCGCCCCATGCGCGCATGAGCCTGGCCCAGCAGCTGTTGCTGCGGGCTCTGGTGGCGCGCTTCTGGCGCGAACCTTATGCGCCGGCCAAGCTGGCGCGCTGGGGCACCGAGCTGCATGACCGCTTTATGCTGCCGCACTTTATCGAGCAGGACTTCGCCGACGTCATTGTCGAGCTCAATGCGGCTGGTTATGGGCTGCGCGCCGAATGGTTTGCCGCGCACCTGGAGTTTCGATTCCCGAAAGTCGGGGATTACGCGGTCAGCGGTATCGAGCTGGAACTGCGCCAGGCCCTGGAACCCTGGCATGTGCTGGGGGAAGAGGGCACGGCCGGCGGCACGGTGCGTTACGTCGACTCCTCGCTGGAGCGCCTGCAGGTCAAGCTCAGCGGGCTGGCGCCGCAGCGCTACATCCTGACCTGCAACGGGGTGGCGGTGCCGTTGCAGCCGACCGGCCGGGTCGGTGAGTTTGTCGCTGGCGTGCGCTATCGCGCCTGGCAGCCGGCCAACTGCCTGCAACCGACCATCCCGGTGCATGCGCCGCTGGTGTTCGACCTGCTCGACACCTGGATGCAGCGCTCCCTGGGCGGTTGCCAGTACCACGTCGCGCACCCCGGCGGGCGCAATTACGACAGCCTGCCGGTCAATGCCAATGAGGCGGAAAGCCGGCGCATGGCGCGATTTTTCCGCCTGGGCCATACCCCTGGGACCTTGCCCGTGCCGAGCTTGAGCATCAACGACGAGTTGCCGATGACGCTCGATTTACGACGTTTCTAAAGCAGACGCGACGTCCGGAGGAATCGAATATCCGGGCGTCATGTGTCTGCGTTAATCTGACGGTCCTTGCCGTCTGCCGAGTTTTCCATGCCTGACCTGCTTGCCCGCTACCCGCTGACGGCGGGTACTTACCATGAACTGCTGGATGACAGCGGTGCGGTCCGGCCGCACTGGCAGCGCCTGCTCGAGCAATTGCAACGCAGCACGCCGACGCAGTTGGCCCAGCGCCAGGCGCTGCTGACCCGGCAAATTCACGAAAACGGCGTCACCTATAACGTCTATGCCGACCCCAAGGGCGCCGACCGGCCCTGGGAGCTGGACTTGCTGCCCCATGTGATCCCTGCGGACGAATGGCAGCATCTGTCGGCCGGGATCGCCCAGCGCGCGCGCCTGCTCAATGCCGTGCTGGCCGACCTCTACGGGCCGCAGCGCCTGATCAGCGAAGGCCTGCTGCCGGCTGAGCTGGTGTTTGGCCATAACAATTTCCTGTGGCCGTGCCAGGGCATCCAGCCACCTGACGGCGCCTTCCTGCACCTGTACGCGGTGGACCTGGCGCGCACCCCCGATGGCCGCTGGTGGGTCACCGCCGACCGCACCCAGGCGCCCTCCGGCGCCGGTTATGCCCTGGAAAACCGGATGATCGTGTCCCGGGCCTTTCCCGATCTGTACCGTGACCTGCAAGTGCAGCATCTGGCCGGGTTCTTCCGCACCTTGCAGGAAACCCTGGCCCGCCAGGCCCCGCGAGACGAGGAAGCGCCGCTGATCGTGCTGCTGACGCCGGGGCGTTTCAACGAAAGCTATTTCGAACACCTGTACCTGGCGCGGCAACTGGGCTACCCCCTGGTCGAGGGCGGCGACCTGACCGTGCGCGATGCCACGGTCTACCTGAAAACCCTCAGCGGGCTGCGCCGGGTGCACGCCATCATGCGCCGCCTGGACGATGACTTCTGCGACCCGCTGGAGCTGCGCACCGACTCGGCGCTCGGCGTGCCCGGGCTGCTGGAGGTGGTGCGTCAGGGGCGGGTGCTGGTGGCCAATGCCCTGGGCAGCGGGGTGTTGGAGTCGCCGGGGCTGCTCGGCTTCCTGCCGAAGATCAACCAATACCTGTTCGGCGAAGAGCTGATACTGCCGTCGGTGGCTACCTGGTGGTGCGGCGAGGCGCCGGTGCTGGCCCAGGCCCTGGAGAAAATGCCGGAGTTGCTGATCAAGCCGGCATTTCCCTCGCAAAGCTTCGCGCCGCTGTTCGGCCGCGACCTGACCCCGGAGCAGCGCGTGGCCTTGGCCGAGCGGATGCGGGCGCGGCCCTATGCCTATGTCGCCCAGGAGTTGGCGCAGCTGTCCCAGGCGCCGATCTGGCAGGCCGAAGATGGTCAGTTGCAGCCCCGTGCCATCGGCATGCGGGTGTACGCCGTGGCCAGTGCCGATGGCTATCGGGTATTGCCCGGTGGCTTGACCCGGGTCGCCGCCGAGGCGGATGCCGAAGTGGTGTCGATGCAGCGCGGTGGCGCCAGCAAGGACACCTGGGTGCTCGGCGAACGGGCGCCCAGCGGCGAGCAGTGGAAGGGCCAGCGCACCATCGGCGTGTACGACCTGGTGCGGCGCGACCCTTACCTGCCGTCGCGGGTGGTGGAGAACCTGTTCTGGTTTGGCCGTTATTGCGAGCGTTGCGATGACAGCGCGCGGCTGTTGCGGATCATGCTCGCGCGCTACGTCGACGGCGATGACCCACAGGCCTTGCAGGCCGCCGTCGACCTGGGCGAAAGCCTGATGCTGCTGCCGGATGAGGGTGAGCTGCCGGAGCGCTTGCTGGCGGCGCTGCTGGGCGAAGACTGGTCGTTCAGCCTGCGCTCCAACCTGCAACGCTTGCAGTGGGCGGCGTCCCAGGTGCGCGGCAAGCTGTCCCGGGAAAACTGGCAGGCGCTGGTGGAGTTGCAGCGCGAAGCCCTGGAGCTGGACACCGAGGAGCCGGACTTTGGCGAGCTGCTGGACTTCCTAAACCGCCTGGTGATGTCCCTGGCGGCGCTGTCCGGGTTTGCCCTGGACGACATGACCCGCGACGAGGGCTGGCGCTTTCTGATGATCGGCCGGCGCATCGAGCGCCTGCAATTTCTCAGCGCCAGCCTTGCTGCATTCCTGCGTGGCAGTGGCGCGTTCGATCAGGCCGGGCTGGAGTGGCTGCTGGAGCTGGGCAACAGCAGCATCACTTACCGCTCGCGCTACCTGGCGGTGGCGCAGTTGATCCCGGTGCTCGACTTGTTGCTGCTGGATGAGCAGAACCCGCACGCCGTGCTGTTCCAGTTGAAACTGGTGACCCGCACCCTGAAGCGCTTGAACGATGACTTCGGTGCTCCCCGCGAAGCCGGCCTGCCCAAACTGGTGGAGCGCCTGTCGCGTTTTGACCTGGGCTGCCTGGAAAACTCCCTGTTTGGCGAAGCCAGCGTGCACGCCGCCATCGATGGCCTGGCTGACCTGTTGCAGGAGATCGCCGATGCCAGCAGCCAGGTGTCCGATCGCCTGGCCTTGCGCCATTTCGCCCATGTCGACGATGTCAGCCAACAAACGGTGTCTGTCTGATGAGCGCCCGGTACCAGATCTTTCACGACACGCACTATCACTACGACAGCCCGGTGTCCCTGGCCCAGCAACTGGCTCACCTGTGGCCGCGGGCCTGCGCCTGGCAGCGTTGCACCGAACAGCAGTTGCTGATCAGCCCGGAGCCGACGGTGCGCCGCGATGAGCTGGATGTGTTTGGCAACCCGCTGACCCGCCTGGCGTTCGAGCGGCCCCACGATGAGTTGCTGGTCAATGCCCAACTGACGGTGGAAGTGCTGGCCCGGCCGTCGCTGGATTTCAGCCAATCCCCGGCCTGGGATGAAACCCGCAGCGCGCTGACCTATAGCGGCCAGCCCGTGTCGCCAGCGTTGCTGGACGCTTGCCGTTATCGTTTTGAATCGCCCTATGTGCACCTGAAGAAAAGCTTCGTCGAGTTTTCCGCGAGCTGTTTCCCGAGCGGGCGCCCGCTGTTGCTTGGGGTGCAGGCGCTGATGGAGAAGATCTTCAGCGAGTTCACCTTCGACGCCGAGGCGACCCAGGTCGCTACGCCCCTGGTGGAGGTGCTGGAACGGCGGCGCGGCGTGTGCCAGGACTTTGCCCACCTGATGCTCGCTTGCGTGCGTTCCCGCGGGCTGGCGGCGCGCTATGTCAGCGGCTACCTGCTGACCCAGCCACCGCCCGGGCAACCCAGGCTGATTGGCGCCGATGCGTCCCACGCCTGGGTGTCGGTGTTTTGCCCGGTGCTGGGCTGGGTCGATTTCGACCCGACCAACAATGTCCAGCCGGCGCTGGAACACATCACCCTGGCCTGGGGGCGGGATTTTTCCGATGTCTCGCCGCTGCGCGGGGTGATTCTGGGCGGTGGCAACCACGATCCGGAAGTGCAGGTCACGGTGATGCCCCTGGAGTGACTGCGGTGTGCCGGGCGTTCATCCAGGCGTGGTTGTACCGGCGGCTGGGCTGGCGATCGGTTTTTTTGAAAGGCGGCGAGACCCGTGGGTCAAGGGGTGGGTCTGTGAGGACCGGCAGCGTGGCTGCCGATCCTGGGCACAGATCCCGGGGCCTGATCGGAACATCGGGCCCGGCGGGTATCAGGCCTGGGGAGCCTGATTGTCTACGGCGTCACTGTCATCGGCTGCCACTTCACCTTCTGCTTCCGGGTTCAGTGCGCTGGCTTCTTCTTCAGCGGTCGCTTTCTTGCGTTGCAACTTTTCCTCTTTCTTCTGCTCCTTTGCCAGGTCTCTCTGACGTTTGGCGAAGGAGTAATTAGGTTTAGCCATGGGCGATCCTCTTGGGGTCGAAGGTGAGGTTGAGCGGCGCGTATTCTGCCTTGTATCGGGCCTGGGCGGTTAGCTGGGTTTTTGTTCGGCCCATTTTGCCGGGGCCGAAGGTTGCCAGGCGTCCAGTACATCCAGCAGTTCTGCGGGGGATTCGCTCATTTGCAGCATGTCACGGTGCGCAGCCCGAACGAAGCCTTCGCCGACGATATGATCGAGAAAACCACTGAGCTTTTCATAAAAACCGTTCACTTCCAGCAGCCCCAGCGGCTTGCCGTGGTAACCCAGCTGACCCCAGGTCCAGACTTCAAACAGCTCTTCCAGGGTGCCGAGGCCGCCTGGTAGGGCGATAAAGGCGTCGCTCAATTGGGCCATGCGCGCCTTGCGTGCATGCATGCCATCGACCACTTCCAGGCGGGTCAGGCCGGTGTGGCCGATCTCCGAATCCTTGAGACTTTGCGGGATGATCCCGATCACTTCGCCGCCGGCCGCCAGGGCCGCATCGGCAACGATCCCCATCAGCCCGACGGCGCCACCGCCGTAGACCAGGGTCAGCTTGCGCTCGGCCAGGGCCCGCCCGAGGGCGGCAGCCGCTTCACGGTAAACGGGGTTGGTACCGGTGCTGGCACCGCAGAACACACAGACAGACGTTAATGGCATGCCTTACTCCCAGGTCATTGAGGGCCCAAGAGTAATGGCTTGAGGGTGATGCGCCAAACGTTAAACCTCGCGTTGCGGGGTTTCATGGGTGCCGCTGGCCCCACAGGCATAGGCGGCGAGCAAGCTGCGAAACAGGCTATTGAGAGGCATGACGGTGCTCCGGCTGGGGGAATGGGCCGATCATAAAGGCCGAGCCGGCCCCGGACCGGTCAATTGTCTTAATCGGGGCTATAGGTCGAAAGTTGTATACAATTTCTTGATGCAAATCATAGGAACTTGCGAAGTTTTCAGGCAGTCTTCACCCCCATGGATTCAGATGGATTTTGTTAAACCCTGCCTTGGAGATTCACCATGTTTGCCAAACTTGTTGCGGTATCCCTGTTGACACTGGCTAGCAGCCAATTGATGGCCGCCGAATGCAAGGTCGATGTTGATTCCACCGACCAGATGTCCTTCAACACGAAGGAAATCACCATCGACAAGAGCTGCAAGACGTTCACCGTCAACCTGACCCACTCCGGCAGCTTGCCGAAGAACGTCATGGGCCATAACTGGGTCCTGAGCAAAACCGCCGACATGGCCGGTATCGCCACCGACGGCATGGCCGCCGGCATCGACAAGAGCTACCTGAAAGATGGCGACACCCGCGTTATCGCCCACACCAAAATCATCGGTGCTGGCGAAAAAGACTCGGTGACCTTCGACGTGTCGAAGCTGACTGCTGGCGAAAGCTACCAGTTCTTCTGCTCGTTCCCTGGCCACAACTCGATGATGAAAGGCGCTGTGGTCCTGAAGTGATCGGTTGACCCGGCAGCAACAAAAAAGCCGCTTTCCTGGTAAGGGAAAGCGGCTTTTTTTATGGGGAGCGCGCGCCCTCGCCATGGCTGTTACCGGGGCCAGGGGCCGCCGGGGCTCACGGCGCGAAGGGCATTTCGCGTTTGTGGTGGGTCTTGCGGTAGGTGTCGCAGATGATCTTGAACGCTTCTTCGCGCACCGGCTGGCCGTGCAGGAAGGCGTCGATCTCGGTGTAGGTGACGCCGTGGGAGGCCTCATCCGGTTTGCCCGGCGACAGGTCTTCAAGGTCGGCGGTGGGGACTTTTTCCACCAGGGACTCCGGCGCGCCGAAATGCCGGGCGATGGCCCGCACCTGGTTCTTCACCAGGCCGCTCAAGGGGGCCAGGTCGCAGGCACCGTCACCGAACTTGGTGAAGAACCCCATCACCGCCTCGGCCGCGTGGTCGGTGCCGATCACCAGGCCATGGGCGGCGCCGGCGATGGTGTACTGGGCCACCATGCGCATCCGCGCCTTGGTGTTGCCGAGAACGAAATCCACCGACACTGCGTGCTGCCCTTCAAAGGCCGCCACTTCATTGGCCAGCGCCTTGACCGCTGGGCCGATATTGACCGTGTGCCGCTCATCGGGGGCGATGAAGTCCACTGAGGCCTGGGCATCGTGCTCGTCGAACTGGGTTTCGTAGGGCAGGCGCACGGCGATGAAACGGTACTTGTCGTCGCCCGTGCGTGCCCGCAGTTCGCGCATGGCCCGTTGTGCCAAGAGGCCTGCGGTGAGGGAGTCGACACCGCCGCTGATGCCCAGCACCAGGGATTTGAGCCCCGAATTGAGCAGGCAGTCCTGGATAAAGGTCACGCGCCGGGCGACTTCCGCCTCCAGGGCGGCCTGGTCCTGGAACGGGGCCTGGACCTTGAGCTGCTGCGCAATCTCACGCTGTACGGCTTGCATGATTCACTCCTTGCTTGATGTGCCTGAAAGGGCGGCAGGTACTTGGAAAACGTGGCGCAGATAACCCACGAAGTTCGGATCCCGGCAATGGGTCTTGCCCGCTTCGTCGGAGATCTTGGCGACGGGCTGGCCATTGCAGGCGGCCATTTTAAGCACGATGCTCATCGGCTCGACACCGGGAATATCACAGGTCAGGTTGGTGCCGATGCCGAAGCTGACATTGATCCGACCACGCAGCGCCCGGAAAATCTCCAAGGAGCGGGGCAGGGTCAGGCTGTCGGAGAACACCAGGGTCTTGCTCATCGGCTCGATGCCCAGCTTGTGGTAATGGGCGATGGCTTTTTCGGCCCACAGGATCGGGTCGCCGGAATCGTGGCGCAAACCGTCGAAGAGCTTGGCGAAGTACAGGTCGAAGTCGCCGAGAAAGGCGTCGGTGGTGATGCAGTCGGTCAGGGCGATGCCCAGCAGGCCGCGGTACTCGCGGACCCAGCAGTCCAGGGCGGCGATCTGGCTGTCGATCAGCCGTGGGCCCAGTTGCTGGTGGGCCATGATCCATTCGTGGGCCATGGTGCCCAGGGGTTTCATGTCCAGCACCCGCGACAGGTGCACGTTGCTGGTGCCGACGAAGCGCCCGGGGAAGTCGTGCTTGAGCACGTTCACCACTTCTTCCTGCACGCGGTAGGAGAAGCGTCGGCGGGTGCCGAAGTCGGCGACCTGCAGCTCCGAAAGCTCTTCGCTGCTGGCGTTGGCGCTGAGCCAGTCGAACTTGCGGTACAGCTGCTCGCGCGCCTGCTCCAACACCACTTCGCGGTAGCGATAGCGGTTACGCACTTCGCTGACGATGGCCAGCATCGGCACTTCAAACAGGATCACGTGCAGCCAGGGCCCGCGCAGGCGGATAAACAGCTCGCCGTCCTCGATGCCGGTGTAGACGTAGCGCAGGTTGAAGCGGAACAGGCCGAGAAAACGCAGGAAGTCGGGCTTGAGGAAGCTGATGCGTTCCAGGGAACTCAGTTGGTCGGCGCTCAGGCTGAGTTCGGCCAGGCGTTCGAACTGGTAGCGGATTTCTGCCAGGTACGGCCGCAGGTCCTCGCTGTTACGGCAACGGAACTCCCATTCGACTTCCACGTTGGGGTAGTTGTGCAGCACCGCCTGCATCATGGTCAATTTGTAGAAGTCGGTGTCGAGCAGGTTCTGCACGATGCGATCGGCAAACACACTCTCGCTCATAACGGGAATCTCCAGGCGGGCCGCGTAGAAATGCGCGGCTTTGCAGCTTTATTCAATGAGGGCGGTAGTGGCGCATATCCGCAGTCTGTTTTGCCAGCGTTTTTTTAGCGGGCGCGGCCGAGTCGCTAGGGGGCCGGGCTGTCGACCTGCTCCAGCATCCAGCGCACAAAGTCGCGGACCTTGGGCACTTCGGCGGAATGCTCGGGGTAGGCGATGAAATACGCATCGTGGCTGGGCATCGCGTACTGCCAGGCGATCAC
Organism: Pseudomonas sp. CF161; assembly: GCF_000416215.1. Taxonomy (NCBI): domain Bacteria; kingdom Pseudomonadati; phylum Pseudomonadota; class Gammaproteobacteria; order Pseudomonadales; family Pseudomonadaceae; genus Pseudomonas; species Pseudomonas sp. CF161. The sequence continues at coordinate 13,659 of NZ_ATLP01000111.1, read as the reverse complement.
CAGCTTGCCGTCGTTCAACTCTTCCTCCACCAGAAAGCGCGGCAGCAGGGCCACGCCGCAACCGACCTGGGCGGCGCGGATGCACATGTAGAAGGTTTCGAAGCGCGGGCCGTGATAGCTGTGTTCGGTGTGGTAACCCTGGCTGTCGAACCAGTCGTGCCAGGCCTGGGGCCGGGAGGCATTCTGCAGCAGCACCAGATCGGCCAACTGCGTCGGGTCGGTGAACGGCTGGTCCGGCAGGCTGCCTGGGGCGCAGACCGCCACCAGCTCTTCGCTGAACAGCTTCAGGCACTCGGTGCCGGGGCGCGAACCCTGGCCGAAGTAGAACGCCAGGTCGCTGCGGCCTTGCAGCAAATCGTCGGCCTCCTGCTCGTTGCACAGGTCCAGATGGATATGCGGATGACGCAGGCGCCAGCCCTTGAGGCGCGGCACCAGCCAGCGCGCGCCGAAGGTCGAGGGCGTGGACACCCGCAGCACTTCGGTTTCACCGCCGTAGGAGCGCAGGTAGTGGGTCGACATCTCGACCTGGGTCAGGATCTTGCGCACTTCCACCAGGTACAGATCGCCGGCCGGGGTCATCTGCAAGCGTCGGCGCACGCGGCGGAACAACAGGTGTTGCAGCAGCTCTTCGAGTTGCGCCACCTGCTTGCTGACCGCGCTTTGGGTCAGGTTCAGCTCTTCGGCGGCACGGGTGAAGCTCAGGTGGCGGGTGACCGCCTCGAAGCACTGCAAGGCGGTGATCGAGGGCAGGTGGCGTTTGTTCAGCATGGCGCAAGGTCCCTGGTTCTTGTCTCAGCGCTGCTTGGCCGACGCAGCATGAATAAACGGAATGATATCTCGCCTAATCGTCGTTTGTTGGCAAGTCTCAGGCCAGCTACAACTACAGGCCTCAATAGCTGGTTTATCGGCTACGACTTTTTGTTTTTTCATCTGTAAGGAGTGACCCATGGTTGCCGCATTGCTTGATCGTCTCGGTGTGAACCCGGCCCTGTATCAGTCGGGCAGCCAACCCGTGCACTCGCCGATCGACGGCAGCCGCATCGCCGCCGTGAACTGGGAAGGCGCGGCCGAAGTCGAGCAGCAGGTCAGTCGCGCAGAGCATGCATTCGAACTCTGGCGCAAAGTACCGGCGCCCCGTCGTGGCGAGCTGGTCCGCCAGTTCGGCGAAGTGTTGCGCGAGTACAAGGCCGACCTTGGCGAGCTGGTGTCCTGGGAAGCGGGCAAGATCACCCAGGAAGGCCTGGGTGAAGTGCAGGAGATGATCGACATCTGCGATTTCGCCGTCGGCCTGTCGCGCCAGCTCTACGGTTTGACCATCGCCTCCGAACGTCCTGGCCACCACATGCGTGAAACCTGGCACCCACTGGGCGTGGTCGGGGTGATCAGCGCGTTCAACTTCCCGGTGGCGGTCTGGGCGTGGAACACCACCCTGGCGCTGGTCTGCGGCAACCCGGTGATCTGGAAACCGTCGGAGAAAACCCCGCTGACCGCCCTGGCGTGCCAGGCGTTGTTCGAGCGCGTGCTGAAAAACTTCAGCGACGCTCCGCCCTTCCTCAGCCAGGTGATCATCGGCGGGCGTGAAGCCGGTGCCGCGCTGGTGGACGACCCACGTGTGGCCCTGATCAGCGCCACCGGCAGCACCCGCATGGGCCGTGAAGTGGCGCCCAAAGTCGCCGCGCGCTTTGCCCGCAGCATCCTCGAGCTGGGCGGCAACAACGCGATGATCCTCGGCCCAAGCGCCGACCTGGACATGGCGGTGCGCGCCATTCTGTTCAGTGCCGTCGGCACCGCCGGCCAGCGTTGCACGTCCCTGCGCCGACTGATCGCCCATGAGTCGGTCAAGGAAGAAATCGTCACCCGGCTCAAGGCCGCCTACTCCAAGGTGCGGATCGGTCATCCGCTGGAAGGCAACCTGGTCGGCCCGCTGATCGACAAGCACAGCTTCGACAATATGCAGGACGCCCTGGAACAGGCCTTGAGCGAAGGCGGCCGGGTGTTTGGCGGCAAGCGGCAGTTGCAAGAGCAGTTCCCGAATGCCTACTACGTGTCGCCGGCCATCGTCGAGATGCCTGAGCAGAGCGATGTGGTGCGCGATGAAACCTTTGCCCCGATCCTCTACGTGGTCGGCTACACCGACTTTGCCGAAGCGCTGCGCCTGAACAACGCCGTGCCCCAGGGCCTGTCGTCGTGCATCTTCACCACCGATGTGCGCGAAGCCGAGCAGTTCATGTCGGCGGTGGGCAGCGACTGCGGCATCGCCAACGTCAACATCGGCCCGAGCGGCGCGGAAATCGGCGGCGCCTTCGGTGGCGAGAAAGAAACCGGTGGCGGGCGCGAGTCCGGTTCCGATGCATGGCGCGGTTACATGCGCCGCCAGACCAATACCGTCAACTACTCCCTGGAACTGCCACTGGCCCAGGGCATTACCTTCGATTGAATGATGGCGGCAAACCTGTAACCGCCGCCGAGCTTGGCGAGGCTGCGCGGGCCGGCCTGGACGCTGGAGTGCATCCGGGAACGGGGCGTTGGTTTTAGGGCCAGCGCAGCCTGCGGCAGCGGTTACAGCGGCGAATGCAAACCTGTCTGTGGTTGATTTCGGAGTCTGGCAATGGCGTTACGCGAAGAGTGTCTATGGGAAAAACTGACGCCGCAAAGGCCTGACAACGCCGCGCTCAACGGCGAGGTCGCGGTGGATGTCTGCGTGATTGGCGCAGGTTTCACCGGTTTGTCGGCGGCGGTGCATTTGCTGGAGCAGGGCAAGCGGGTCTGCGTGCTGGAGGCTCACCGCGCGGGGCATGGCGGCTCGGGGCGCAACGTCGGCCTGGTCAACGCCGGGATGTGGATCGCGCCCGACGATATCGAGGCCGGCTTCGGCGAGCAGGTCGGCAGCCAGCTCAACCGCATGCTGGGCGCGGCGCCGTCCCTGGTGTTCAGCCTGGTGGACAAATACCGCATTGATTGCCAGTTGCGCCGTGAAGGCACCTTGCACATGGCCCATAACGCCCGGGGCGAGGCCGACCTGCGCAGCCGCGAACAACAATGGAAACGCCGTGGCGCGCCGGTGGAGTTGCTGACCGGTGCCGCATGCGAAGCCGCCACCGGCACCCAGAAGATTGCCGCCGCGCTGCTGGATCGACGCGCCGGCACCCTCAACCCCATGGCCTATACCTCGGGCCTGGCCAAGGCGGCGGTGGACCTGGGCGGCCTGTTGTTCGACCACTCGCCGGTTACCCGCCTGGAACGCCAGGGCCAGCGCTGGTCGGTGCAAACGGCCCAGGGCTCGGTGCTGGCCGAGCAGGTGGTGATTGCCTCCAATGCCTACACCGAAGGTGACTGGACCGAGCTGCGGCGCAATTTCTTCCCCGGTTACTACTACCAGGTCGCCTCCCGGCCCCTGACGGAAGACGCCGCGCAACAGATCCTGCCCGGTGGCCAGGGCTCCTGGGACACGCGCCAGGTACTGAGCAGCATCCGCCGCGATGCCGAAGGCCGCCTGCTGCTCGGCAGCCTGGGCAACGGCAACCAGAAACCTGCCTGGTTCCTCAAGGCCTGGGCCGATCGGGTGCAGCAGCATTACTTCCCGTATCTCAAGCCGGTGGAGTGGGAGTGCACCTGGACCGGCTGCATTGCCTTCACCCCCGACCACCTGATGCGTCTGTTCGAACCTGCGCCCGGTTTAGTGGCAGTCACCGGGTACAACGGGCGTGGCGTCACCACCGGGACCGTGGTCGGCAAGGCCTTTGCCGATTACCTGTGTAATGGAAATCCTCAAGCCCTGCCGATTCCCTTCGCGCCCATGCAACCGCTGGCCGGGGTGGGCCTGCGCAGTTGCCTGTACGAGGCTGGGTTCTCTCTGTATCACGCGGGCCAGTGCCTGCGGATCGTCATCTGATCGACGAAATTCAACCCCTGGGGCGGCGCTTTTCGGCGCAGCGACTAGCCTGTAATGGTGCGGCTCGTAGCAGTGCCGCACCAGCAGTGTGCACTTCGGTGACGCAGGCTGTTACAGGCTGGTTGCACGTTGATTTGCGCCGTGGTTGCAATGATGGCGCGTGCGGGTTGCGCCTTTCATTTTTTACGGTTTCACCTTCCGCGGTTTAGACGGTTGCACGCCCAATAAAAAAGGGCTCGAAACAGTCGAAATAACACCATCAGAACGACTTTTTTCAGAATAAAAAACCAATGGCACGGCCCTTGCTCTGAGCATTCAGTGAAGTCGCATTGCCAACTAAAAAAACCTTGGAGCACCACCCCATGTCCCAGACGTTTTACAAGAAAGGCTTTCTGGCCCTCGCAGTGGCAGCTGCGCTGGGTGTTTCTGCGTTTGCTCAGGCCGACCTGAAGATCGGCGTAGCGGGTCCCATGACTGGCGCCAACGCGGCATTTGGCGAGCAGTACATGAAGGGTGCACAGGCAGCGGCTGACGAAATCAATGCCAAGGGCGGGGTCAACGGCGAGAAGATCGTCCTGGTCAAGGGCGATGACGCTTGCGAACCCAAGCAAGCGGTGGCCGTGGCCAACCGCCTGGTGGATCAGGACAAGGTCGCAGGCGTGGTCGGGCACTTCTGCTCGTCCTCGACCATTCCGGCGTCCGAGGTGTACAGCGATGCGGGCGTGATCGCCATTACCCCGGGCTCGACCAACCCGCAGGTTACCGAGCGCGGCCTGAGCGCCATGTTCCGCATGTGCGGGCGTGACGACCAGCAGGGCATCGTCGCCGGCGACTACATCGTCGATGTGCTCAAGGGCAAGAAGGTCGCGGTGCTGCACGACAAGGACACCTACGGCCAGGGCCTGGCGGATGCCACCAAGGCCCAGCTGACCAAGCGCGGCGTGACCCCGGTGCTGTACGAAGGCCTGACCCGTGGCGAGAAAGACTTCAGCGCCGTGGTGACCAAGATCCGCTCCGTGGGGGCCGACGTCGTGTACTTCGGCGGCCTGCATCCGGAAGCCGGTCCACTGGTGCGCCAACTGCGCGAGCAGGGCCTCAAGGACGTGAAATTCATGTCCGATGACGGCATCGTCACCGACGAACTGGTCACCACCGCTGGCGGCCCGCAGTACGTCGACGGCGTGTACATGACCTTCGGTGCCGACCCGCGCCTGCTGCCAGACAGCAAGACCGTGGTCGACGCTTTCCGCAAGGCCGGCACCGAGCCTGAAGGCTACACCCTGTACGCTTACGCCTCGGTCCAGGCCCTGGCTGCCGGCTTCGGCGGCGCCAAGTCGAACAAGGGTGAAGACGCGGCCAAATGGCTGAAAGCCAACCCGGTGAAAACCGTGATGGGCGAGAAGACCTGGGACGCCAAAGGCGACCTGAAGATCTCCGACTACGTGGTCTACCAGTGGGACAAGGACGGCAAATACCACCAGCTCGAAAAACAGAAGTGACATGAGCGTCTGAGAGCCGGTTTACGGTCCGGCGAGCCAGGTTCAGGCACTTTCAAGGTCGCCTGAGCCTGGCGCAACTGACCGTAGGCCGGTTCCGAGCCGTCCGCCACCGCCCCCCGGTGTCGGCCGGTTGCCCGTGCAGTACTTGTCTTTTCTCGTAGAGCTGCACAATGGCCGTGTTGCGCCGGTGGCTGAACCCCAGTCCGTCGTCTCCGCTGTGTGCAGTCTCTCAAATGCGTGAGATTGCGTTATGGATGGTATTTTCCTGCAGCAACTGATCAATGGACTGACCCTCGGGTCTGTCTATGGTCTGATCGCCATAGGCTACACAATGGTCTACGGCATCATTGGCATGATCAACTTCGCCCATGGCGAGGTTTACATGATTTCCGCTTACCTCGCGGCAATCAGTCTGGCTCTGCTGGCCTACTTCGGCATCGAATCCTTCCCGCTACTCATTCTCGGCACCCTGGTCTTTACCGTCGTCGTGACGGGGGTCTACGGCTGGGTCATCGAGCGCGTCGCCTACAAACCTCTGCGTAACTCCACCCGCCTGGCGCCGCTGATCAGCGCCATCGGTATCTCGCTGATCCTGCAGAACTACGCGCAGATCAGCCAGGGCGCCAAGCAACAGGGTGTGCCAACGCTGTTGGCCGGTGCCTGGAAGGTCGATATCGGCAGCGGTTTCGTCCAGCTCACCTACACCAAGATCTTCATCCTGGTCGCGGCATTCGCCGGCATGGCGTTGCTGACCTACATCATCAAGTACACCAAGCTTGGCCGCATGTGCCGCGCTACCCAGCAAGACCGCAAGATGGCCTCGATCCTCGGGATCAACACCGACCGCGTGATCTCCTACGTGTTCGTCATCGGCGCCGCCATGGCTGCGCTGGCGGGCGTGCTGATCACCATGAACTACGGCACGTTCGACTTCTATGCCGGCTTTGTCATCGGGATCAAGGCGTTTACCGCCGCGGTTCTCGGCGGCATCGGCTCGCTGCCGGGCGCGATGCTGGGCGGGATCATCCTCGGGATCTCCGAGTCGCTGTTCTCCGGGTTGATCAACTCCGACTACAAAGATGTGTTCAGTTTCTCGCTGCTGGTGCTGATTCTGATCTTCCGTCCCCAAGGCCTGCTGGGTCGCCCACTCGTGGCGAAGGTATAAGTATGTCTGCTGCCAATAAACCGATTGATATCAAAAAGAGTGTTATCGACGCCGTGCTGGCCGGGCTGATCTCGCTGATCGTGTTCGGGCCGATTGTCGGCGTGGTCCTGGATGGCTACAGCTTCAACCTGCAGCCGGCGCGTGTCGGCTGGCTGGTGGCGATCGTGATGATCGGCCGCCTGGCCATGAGCCTGTTCCTGCAGACCCCCAAGGGCCTGAAGATTCTCCAGGGCTTCGAGACCACCGGCTCCGGCGTGCATGTGCGCCCGCCAGACTACAAGTCGCGGCTGCGCTGGATCATCCCGGTGCTGATCGTGATTGCCATCGTGTTCCCGATCTTCGCCAACAAGTACCTGCTGACCGTGGTGATCCTCGGCCTGATCTACGTGTTGCTGGGCCTGGGCCTGAACATTGTGGTCGGCCTGGCCGGCCTGCTCGACCTGGGTTACGTGGCCTTCTATGCCATCGGCGCCTACGGCCTGGCATTGGGTTACCAGTACCTGGGCCTGGGTTTCTGGACGGTGCTGCCGCTGGCGGCGATTGCGGCGGCGCTGGCCGGTTGCATACTCGGCTTCCCGGTCTTGCGAATGCACGGTGACTACCTGGCCATCGTGACCCTGGGTTTTGGCGAGATCATCCGCCTGGTGCTCAACAACTGGCTGTCCTTCACCGGCGGGCCCAACGGCATGCCGGTGCCATCGCCGACCTTTTTCGGCCTGGAGTTCGGCCGCAAGGCCAAGGATGGCGGTGTGCCGTTCCATGAGTTTTTCGGCATGGACTACAACCCCAACCTGAAATTCCTGTTTATCTACATCGTGCTGTTCCTGGTGGTGCTGCTGGTGCTCTACGTCAAGCATCGCCTGACCCGCATGCCGGTCGGCCGGGCCTGGGAAGCCTTGCGCGAAGACGAGATCGCCTGCCGGGCCATGGGCCTGAACCACGTGCTGGTCAAGCTCTCGGCGTTCACCATCGGCGCCTCGACTGCGGGCCTGGCCGGGGTGTTCTTCGCCAGCTACCAGGGCTTCGTCAACCCGTCGTCCTTCACCTTTTTCGAGTCGGCGCTGATCCTGGCTATCGTGGTGCTGGGCGGCATGGGTTCGACGGTGGGCGTGGTGATTGCCGCGTTCGTGCTCACCGTGGCCCCGGAACTGCTGCGCAGCTTCTCCGAGTACCGGGTGCTGCTGTTCGGGGTGCTGATGGTGTTGATGATGATCTGGCGCCCCCGTGGCCTGATTCGCATCAGCCGTACCGGTGTGACCCCGCGTAAAGGTGTCCTGACCCAGAGGAGCGCATCATGAGCGATGAAGTGATTCTCTCGGTAGAGAACCTGATGATGCACTTCGGCGGGATCAAGGCCCTGAGCGACGTCAGCCTCAAGGTGCGCCGCAACTCGATCTTCGCCCTGATCGGCCCCAACGGTGCCGGCAAGACCACGGTGTTCAACTGCCTGACCGGGTTCTACAAGGCCTCCGGCGGGCGTATCGAACTCAATACCCGGGGCCAGAGCACCAACGTCATCAAGCTGCTCGGCGAGCCTTTTCGCGCCACTGACTTTGTGTCGCCCAAGAGCTTTGCCAGCCGCCTGTACTACAAGATGTTCGGCGGCACCCACCTGGTGAACCGGGCGGGCCTGGCGCGGACCTTCCAGAACATTCGCCTGTTCAAGGAAATGTCGGTGCTGGAGAACCTGCTGGTGGCCCAGCACATGTGGGTCAACCGCAATATGCTGGCCGGCATTCTCAACACCAGGGGCTACCAGAAGGCCGAGAGCGACGCGCTGGACCACGCCTTCTACTGGCTGGAAGTGGTGGACCTGGTGGACTGCGCCAACCGCCTGGCCGGCGAGTTGTCGTACGGTCAGCAGCGGCGCCTGGAAATCGCCCGGGCCATGTGCACCCGTCCGCAGATCATCTGCCTCGACGAACCGGCCGCCGGCCTCAACCCTCAGGAAACCGAAGCGCTGAGCGCGATGATCCGTCTGCTGCGTGACGAGCACGATCTGACCGTGGTGCTGATTGAACACGACATGGGCATGGTGATGAGTATTTCCGACCACATCGTGGTGCTCGACCACGGCAACGTGATCGCCGAAGGCGGGCCGGAGGCGATCCGCAACGATCCGAAAGTGATCGCCGCCTACCTGGGTGCCGACGAAGAGGAGCTGGTATGACTCAACCTATCCTCGAACTCAAGGACTTGGACGTTTACTACGGCCCGATCCAGGCCCTGAAGAAGGTCTCGCTGCACATCAATGAAGGCGAGACCGTGAGCCTGATCGGCTCCAACGGTGCCGGCAAGTCGACGTTGCTGATGTCGATTTTCGGCCAGCCCCGGGCCGAGTCCGGGCAGATCCTCTACCGTGGCGTGGACATCACCCACAAGTCGTCGCACTACATCGCCTCCAACGGCATCGCTCAGTCGCCGGAAGGGCGACGGGTGTTCCCGGACATGACGGTGGAAGAAAACCTGCTGATGGGCACCATCCCCATCGGCGACAAGCACGCCACCGAAGACATGCAGCGCATGTTCGACCTGTTCCCCCGGCTCAAGGAGCGGCGGACTCAGCGGGCCATGACCATGTCGGGTGGTGAACAGCAGATGCTGGCCATTGCCCGGGCGCTGATGAGCCGGCCCAAGCTGCTGTTGCTGGATGAGCCGAGCCTGGGCCTGGCGCCGATTGTGGTGAAGCAGATCTTCGCCACCCTGCGTGAGCTGGCGGGCAGCGGCATGACCATCTTTCTGGTGGAGCAGAACGCCAACCATGCGCTGAAGTTGTCGGACCGGGCCTATGTGATGGTCAACGGCGAGATCCGCCTGAGCGGCACCGGGCAGGAACTGCTGGTCAATGAGGAGGTGCGCAACGCTTATCTGGGCGGCCACTGACGCCCCGCACTGTGGATAAAACCCGCCCCGATGTGCCTTGGCCATCGGGGCGTTTTTTTGTCCACAGGCGTCTGAAAAAGCTGAAACGAAGTGCGTTTTATCGGATGTCCACAGCGGGTACTGGAAATTGTGGAAAACATTATTCCCAAGCTATCAAAGCGCGGCATAAAGCCGCTGCAATTAGTTGTTTTGTCACGGTTTTGACTTGTCCCCGTTTGCTGTGGAACTGGCTGTGGGTAACGTGGGAGTAGCTGGCTGGAGGCCTTGATTGGCGTGGCCTGCAAGGGGGTGGTTGTTTTTTGATCAGGGCTTTTTGGTGAAGCGGGCGGCGCGATTGTCAACCCCTTTATTGTCGCAGCCAGGCGCTGTTGAATGCCCTGTTCAGCCTGTGGATAAGTCTGTGACTAAACTCTGGAAAGACTCGGCTAAGCGCCGTCGTTACTGGCTTCAAGCCATCTCCTCAAACCGCTGTTTCGCGGTCAAACCGCTAGGGGCTGCATGATGGCCATGGGCGGGTCAAGCAAAAAACTTGCAAAGCCGGGCTGTAAGCCCTGTGGACAGCGGCTTTCAGACTTTTGCACTTGCCCCCAAAGACTGTGGACCGGCCTGTGGATAAGATGCGCGCAGATGGCTGCAGGCCAAGTAAATCAACGCCTTGCGCCAGCTGATCGTTTTTTGTACAGCGATCCACCCGTTATCGCGAGTTCTGTAGCCGCTGCCCAGCCCGCGAGGCTGCGCTGGCCGGGATGGGCGCCGTGGTGGGTCAGGGGGTTATGCGGCGGTATTGCGGGCCAGCGCCTACGGGTGCAACGTCCGGTTGCCGCTCGGAGCGAGGCCGGGCATGCTGCGAAGCGATTTTCCATTTCAATGGCTGCGCGCCACCCAGCAAGGAGAACACCATGACTTCCACCCTGTTTATCACCGGGGCTACTTCCGGTTTTGGCGAAGCCTGTGCCCGGCGTTTCGCCGAGGCCGGCTGGTCGCTGGTGCTCACCGGTCGTCGTGAAGAGCGGCTGAATGCATTGTGCGCCGAGCTTTCCAAGCAGACGCAGGTGCATGGCCTGGTGCTCGACGTGCGTGACCGCAAGGCGATGGAGGAGGCGATCGCCAACCTGCCGCCGTCCTTCAGCACGCTGCGCGGCCTGATCAACAACGCCGGCCTGGCCCTGGGCGTCGACCCGGCACCCAAGTGCGACCTGGATGACTGGGACACCATGGTCGACACCAACATCAAGGGCCTGATGTACAGCACCCGCCTGTTGCTGCCCCGGCTGATCGCCCACGGGCGCGGCGCCGGGATCATCAACCTGGGGTCCATCGCCGGCAACTACCCGTACCCGGGCAGCCATGTCTATGGCGCGAGCAAGGCCTTCGTCAAACAGTTCTCCCTGAACCTGCGCTGCGACCTGCAGGGCACCGGCGTACGGGTGACCAATATCGAGCCGGGCCTGTGCGAGAGCGAGTTCTCCCTGGTGCGCTTCGCCGGTGACCAGGCGCGCTACGACGCGACCTACGCCGGTGCCGAGCCGATTCAGCCGCAGGACATCGCCGACACGATTTTCTGGGTGCTCAACACCCCGGCCCACATCAACATCAACAGCCTGGAGCTGATGCCGGTCAGCCAGACCTGGGCCGGCTTCTCGATTGAGCGCAACGCCAAGCCCTGAGGCTTGTGCGTGGTGGGGTGCGCAGCCAGGCGGCACGGACTCCCTGTAGCCGCCGCAGGCTCGGGCCGCGTTCGGACGCAGGCCATGGGCAGCACCCCACCCATCGGCCGGCGCCCAAGACGCCTGCCAGCTACAGTTGTTATGCCTGGAAGCACATAAGCTGATTCGTTTCAGCTTGAGGTCAGCCTCGCCAAGGTAGAATCCCCGCCAGACACTTCGCTACCGCCTCCTTCGAGGCGGTGGGTGTGAAGTTCGATAGGAGGAGTTGTGAGTAACCGAGGTGAGCAGGTTCTGCTCAAGCAATCGACCGTACTGATGTTCGCCGTGGCGATCGCCGGTATCGTCACGGGTTTTGTTTCTGGTGCCCAATCCATCCTGTTCGATGGCTTTTTTTCCCTGATCGCGACCTTTATCAAAGTCCTGATGCTGATCACCGCCAAGCTGATCGCCAAGGAAAGCAACCAGCGTTTCCAGTTCGGTTTCTGGCACCTGGAACCCATGGTGCTGTTGATCGAAGGCAGCTTCCTGCTGTTGATCGCGATCTATGCCTTTCTCAACGGTGTGTTCGGCATCATCAATGGCGGGCGTGAGATCGAACTGGGGCTGGTGATCATCTACGCCGCGGTGTTCACCGTGGTCGAGTTCGCTTATTTCTTCTACATCCGCCATCGCAACCGCAGGCTCAAGTCCACCCTGATCCAGTTCGACAACATCAGTTGGCTGGTGGACGCCATGCTGTCCGTCGGTCTGCTGGTGAGCTTTCTTGCCGCCTTGCTGCTCAAGAGCCAGGGCTACCACGACTGGGCGATGTACGTTGACCCGCTGATCCTGATCCTGCTGGCGCTGAGCATGCTGCCCGCGGCGTTCAAGATCCTGCGTCCGGCGCTGCGGGACGTGCTGGGCATTGCCCCGGATCAGTTGGACGACAAGGTGCGTAACGTGATGGACGCGGCCAAGGTCGAACACGGTTTCGCCGACTATGTGTCTTACGTGCAGAAACACGGCCGGGCGCGCTTTATCGAGATCCATATCGTGCTGCCGGACGGCTATCCGCTGCACAGCGTGGCGACCCTGGATCAGTTGCGCGAAGAGATCTCCAGCCAGCTCGGCCAGGCGGACACGGCGCGTTGGCTGACCATCAGCTTCACCGGGGATCGCAAGTGGATTGCCTGACCTGAAACGTGGGGGCCGGTCGGAGTCTGTAGGACCCCGGTAGCTCAGTCAGGCAAAGTATTCACTCAGGCCGCTGTAGCAGGTGGCCAGGTGATAGGGCGTGGTCGACGGCATGTCCTGCCGGCTGACCTTGCCGGCGGCGTCCAGGCATTCGTTCCAGCCGGCGGGGTGCAGGAAGTGCTGCTGCAACGCCAGCAATTGGCGACGCAGCGATGCCTGGCTGGCTGGGCGCAAGGTCAGGGCGCGCAGGTATTCGGCCTGGGCCCAGATGCGCTGGGTGGCATCCCTTGGCTGCGCTGTGGCTTGCAGGTCGAGCATGGCCGCCACCGCGCCGGTCTGCGGGTCGACTCCGCAGTCTTCGGTGAAGGCGAAAGCCCGATCCAGTGAGCCGTGCAGCGCCGTTCCTCGCAGCAGGGGCGAAGATTCCAGGAGGAAAAACCACTCGAACTGATGCCCCGGTTCAAACCAGTTATCCACAGCCCCCAGGGGTTTCTCCAGCATCACCCCGGTGTGCGGGTCGATGAAGCGCCGCTGCATGGCCTCGCACAACGCGCTAAGAGCGCCTTGCACGGGACTGTCTTCGCGCACCGCAAGGGTCGCCAGGAAGGCTTCGGCCAGGTGCATCAGCGGATTCTGCAGCGGCCCGGAGCCCAGGGACGACCAGTCCTGGTCAAGGCTGGCCTGGTACAGGCCGTCGCCGCTGGCGAAACGTTCGGCCACCACGCTCAGCGCCGCATTGAGTACCGATTCCACCAAAGGCTCGCGAACCTTGGCCCAGTAATGGGCGCAGGCGAAAATGATGAACGCGTGGGTGTAGAGGTCCTTGCGCTTGTCCAGCGGCGCGCCCTGGGCGTCGATGCTGTAGAACCAGCCGCCGTGTTCGGCATCGTGAAAGTGCTGCTGCAGGGAACGGAACAGCGCGGCTGCGCGTTGTTCGGCCGCGGGCACCTGGCCGATCAGGCTGGAGAACAAATACAGCTGCCGGGCACAGGCCATGGCGCGATAACGCTGCACCGGCAATGGCTGATGCCTGGCGTCCAGGGCCTCGAAAGGCAGCGCCAGCGCCGGGTTCCAGCCAGGGCCTTGCCACAGAGGCACGATGACCCCCTGGAAGTGCTGCTGCACGGTCGCGAACAGAGCGGTCAAATCAGGCTGGGAGGCGGAGCTGGAAACATCGGGCATTGGCTGGCGTCGTCACGGCAGGGTTGAGTGCGCGACATGGTAGCAGGGCGAACGGGGCAGGCGCTCGCGAAAGCGCCGGCCCGTAAGTGCGCTCGTCGCTGTTCGGCCTCAGCCGGCCAGCAACCACACACCGGTGGCCGCCGATGCCGCGCCGGCGACCCGTACCAGCGGCGCCGCTGCCTGGGGCAGGACCCGTAC